>CAZKCX010000038.1:0-19284 GCA_964550865.1 uncultured Planctomycetales bacterium | reverse complement strand
TCAGCGCGATGGTTTCGACGACGGAGGTGACCTCGTTGCCCATGACGACTACTGCCTTTGTGGAGCATCGCTCGCGCGCGACGTGTCGCGCGGCGAGACTACTCGCTCTTCTTGCCGCCTCCGGCCTGCAGGGCGGCCTTTCGCTCTCGTTCGGCCCAGCGTGGCGCCTCGTTCACGTCGACGACGAGCGTCTGGTTCTTCGGGATGAACACCTTGTACTTGGCCGTCTCGAGCAATCGTTGTCGCGTGTTCTCCCAGAGTCGCCGCAGGACGATGTCCGGGTTCTTGTCGTACTGGCTCTTGAGGCGGCGGAAGTAATCGGCCTCGGCCCGGACGGCCTGGATGATGTCGGTCTTGTAGCTTCGGGCGGCGTCGATCATCTCGCCGGCCTGCCCTTTGGTCTCATCGCTGAGGAGGAGGCGTTCGATCTCCTTCTCGAGGCGTTTCACGGCCTCCGCGTCCTTGTTCTTGCGCGCCTGGTCGTAGGCGTCGATCCCGGCGTACAGGGCCTCGTGCGCCTGCCCCGCCACGTCGCTGAGGATGCGCGAGGCCATACGACGAGCCTCGAGCGTCATACGATCCGCGTCGCTGACGGCGTTGTTGACCTGCACGAAGGCGTTTCGGACCTGCCCCAACGGCGGCGTGGGCATTTTGATGTTGGTCGAGACGATCGTGATGCCGGCGTCGAGCCTGTCCAAGGTCTCCTGCGTGCGGCGCTTGGCCTCGGCCTGGATCTCGGCGATGCGATCGCCCAGCACGTCGTCGGCCTTGTAATGGGCGACCGTATTGAAGATGGCGTTGTCGAACGCCGCTTTCACGATCTGGCGTTCGTCGGCGATGTTCTCGAGGAACGCGCGGACGTTTGAGACCTGGTACTCCACGGCCCACAGGACGTGCAGCAGGTTGTGGTCGCCGCTGATCAGATAACCGTCTTGCCCCGGCTTCAGCGCGCCGCGCGGACGAAGCTCATCCAGCGACTTGACCATCATCTCCTCGGTCCGCGCGAAGAAGAACGTGTTGATCTCGAAGGACTTCACGCGGGTGTCGACCATCACGCGGGACTCGATGGGATACGGCCAGGACCAGTGGTTGCCCGGCGGCTTGGGGGCTCCGGCCCCTTTGATGGCTCCAAACCGTAGCACCAGCGCCTGCTGCTGGGGGGGCACGGTGAAGAACCCCGAATGCCGAGACCAGCCCAGGAAGGAGAGGACCAACAGAAACATCACGGCCTTGAGGATCCAGAAGCTGACGCGCAACGCGTCCGCGAGCGATTGGTTGGCCGGATCCAGTGCCTCGTCGGAGAGATCGGGCCGGTTGTCTTGCGGCGTGCCGGGCTGCTCGGTCACTGCTCACGCTCCTGGGTGACGATGGCCTTCTTGGCGGCGTTCTTCTTCTCGGCCTTTTCCACCAACGTGGGCGTCGCCTTCTTCGGCGCGGCCGCTTCGGGTTCGCTCTTGAGGATGGGACGATCCTCCTCCAACATGCGAATCCCGGGGACCGTCGAATCGAGGAAGTAGGTCGTGCGCTCCCGGAGGCCCTTCTCGAGGAGCTCGAGCTTCCGTAGGAAGTTGGCGAAGTCCTCGTCCTCCTTGAAGACCTTGTATTCCTCGGCGGCGGCGGCGGCGCCTTCCGCACGGAGCTCCTGGGCCTTCTTCGAGGCGAAGGACAGGATCTGCTCCTTTCGGGATTCCGCCTGGGAGCGGATGCGTCGGGCGATCGCCTCGCCCTCGCTGCGGGTCTTCTCGGCCATGGCGAGGCGCTGGGCCTTCATCTGCGCGAAGACCTTCTCGGTCGTCGTCTGCGGCAGCGTCACGCGGCGGATGCCGAGGGTCTCGATCTTGATGCCGTAGGGAGAAGACTTGGCGGCGACGCCCTTGCGGATTCTCTGCTCGATGGAGGCCAGCTTCAACTCGTCCGGTTTGATGGAGACGAACTCACCGAAGCTGTGCTGCCCGACGATCACGCCGATCTCACTGCGGAGATGACTGCGGAGCCGGTCTTCGGCCTCCGGCACCGTTTCGAGCTTCTGGAGAAACGCAACGCCGTCCTGAATCCGCCAGCCGCAGAAGACGGTCAGGATGATGATCTGCCGGTCCCGCGTCTGGGCCTGCTCTTCCGGGGAGTCGAGGATCTGCACGCGCTTGTCGTACTTGACCACGCCCTGAATGGGCCAGGGCCATTTCCACCGCAGCCCCGCCGCATTCGGATCGCTCACGTTCGGATCGGTCGGCCGGCCGAACGTCGTCTTGATCGCGATCTCTGTGAACCGTACCTGGTAGGTGATGGAGTAGATCAGCAAGATCAACACCAGCACCAGGCCGGCCACAACCGATGGAATGTTCCGTCTCATCGTCCGCTCCGCCTAATCTGGTGGCACGTTGTAATCGATGTCCTCGAGCTGCATCCGTTCTCGTTGAATCGCGTCGTATCGCAGGATCATGTCGCCCTTGTGGGCGACGACGAACTTATCCACGCCGCGCAGGCCTTGGATCAGCACCTCGACGATGCGCCGCATCTTGTACAAGCGCGACGCGGACCGATAGGCCGTCAGCTCCTTGACGAAGCTGGATGCCCGGCCCCGGGCGATGTTCTCGCGCGACCACCGATCCGCGCGGGCGACCGCCACGATCTCCGCCGCCAGACCGCTGACGCCCCGTCCCTGCTCGCCGCTGGCGAAAAGCTGCTCGACGCGATCCCACGCGTGCTCGACCTTCTCTTCGGAGACCCCGCTGCTCTGGAGCTGCTGCGCCTCGTTGATGGCCTTGCCCAGCTTCTCGGCGAACGCCCGGCTCCCCGCGGCCTCCGTCAAGATCTTGTTCGCCTCGCCCTGGGCCTCCGCGATGGCGGCGCCCTTCTCGTACTTGGCGTTGAGGTACTCCTCGAACTCCTTGGCGACCTTCTGGGGCGGATGGATGTTCTCCATGCCGACGAAGGTGATCTCCACGCCGACGTCGAGCTCGTCACACTGCTTCTGGATCGCGCGCTTCAGCTCCGCGGAGGCCTGGGCGCGCTTGACCGCCAACATGCTGTCGAGGTCCTGGGTGGCCACGTACTTGACGATCTCGCCGTAGGCGGCGCTCTCGATCAGCGTCTCGGGGTTCGCATAGTTGTAGGCGTACTTCCGTAGATTCCGTACGCGATACATCACCGGCGCGCCGATGCGAATCATGTTCACCGGCGGAGTCCGCGCCCCGTCCTCGGCGGGGCGGGTGGTCATCAGGGGACGTGTGGTCGCACCGGCCTGCGCCACCTCCGGGCGGACCGGCATGAGGTAGTCGAGCTCTTGGCCCGGACCGTGCACCGGGTTGGTCCACAGGATGAGGTTCGGCTCTCCCTTGTACTCCGGATGCCGCGCGCTCTTCCACGGACCGAAGCCCAAGGTAATGGATCGGATGTGCTCCACCGGATAGCGACGGGCCCGGTCGACGGGCCAGGGCCACTTGAGGTGAATGCCGGGCTCGAGCTCGGTCAGCTCCCCCTCCGCCAGGCCGAGTGGATCGCCAAACCGCTCTACGACCGCCCGCTCGCCCGGCTCGACGATGACGATGCATGTCATCCCCACGAGGATCAGCACCGCCGCGGCGATCAAGACGAGCGCCCACCGCTGCAGGAGCTGGTAGAACCAGGTCTTGCTGACCTCGAAGCCGAACTGGTAGTTGACCGCCTCGGCGATCGTCCGGGCGATGCCGCCCGGCTCGCTGATCAGGCCGAGCAGGCGACTGTCGAACGCGGGACGCGGCACCTCTCCAGGCTTGCGCGGCCGGTAGATCTCCAGAATCAGGTTGAGGATGAATTCCGCCCCGATCACGCACATGAAGAAGGGCACGATCTTGGCGAAGACCTGCTCGGGGGTCACCTTGTTGTAGATGGCGAAGCCCAGCATGCCGGCCGTCAGGCCGCAGACCAGGGCGTTGCCCGTCAGGTAGCTTCCGCCGGCCCGCAGCAGCTGCCACATCGGCCCGATGCGGGCCATCCCCACCGTGTAGCGGCTGAACAGAAAGCTGAGAAACGCCACGCCGCCGACGAAGGCCAGCGATACGCTGGCGTTCTGGATGGCGGGCCATTCGACCGAACCGACGGGGTCCGTAAGGTACCAGTATTGGAGGTAGACGCCCATCGCGATCAGGTAGATGGACGTGAGGACACCCAGGATCGGCAGGAGCCACTTCTGCATCCACTGGAGTCGGGTTCGAGCGACCAGCAGCGCGTCGACGCCCGCGCGGCCCTCGTCGAAGAGGGTTTCGGCCCCAATGGCTTCCCGATCGCGATCGATTTGCTCGGCCTCGAGGGCCTCGATGTGAACCAGCTTCTCCTGGTGGTACACCAGCAGGATGCCCAGCCAGATGATCACCCCGCCGAGGAGGAAGAAGGCGGTCACGAAGGTCGCCGCGGATTGGTTCCACAACGCCACCAGCAGCAGCGCCGAGAAGAAGATCAGCTGGAGGACCAACCCGCTAATTGCGGTCAACTCGGCCCGTCGGGCCGACTCGGTCGATGGCTCATGACTGGAATTCGGTAGGTCTGCCATGCATCCGTCTCAATCTGGGTCTACACCGTCAGGCACGAATCAGGGCCACTCCGGTCGAGGCGGCTAGAACATGTAAATGTATACACTGGTACTTACGATGTCCAGGGCGCCGGGTTTTCGCACCGAAGGAATGCGGCCTTTCGCGCCTGCACGCCACCCGGATGGGCGCGGACACCATCGATGGAATGCGTTCGGCGCGGGACGGGCTGGGAGCTACGGTTTCGCGCCGGGCAACCGGACGGGATGGCCGTACAGGTGGGCGGCCAGGAGGACGTGACGCAGCTTCTCGTCGCTGAGCTTGTCCAGAAACTCCCGGGTGAAGTCGAGGCGAAGCGAGCCGCGGAAGTTCAGGAGCTCTTCCATCAGCGCCTCTCGGGACATGCCCTGGATCCGTTCCAACACGACTTCCTGGTTGCTGGGCGGTGTCTTGACGTTGACCATTGGGATCCTCAGACGAAACCGACAAGGAGTCGCGCTGTGATACACCCTTCATCGGCACATGGCCACGGATGCTTTGAGTGCGTCTGAGGCCTGCGATCAACGGGCAAGCCCCCGGACGCCACAACCACATCGCCCTTGGCCTTGTGTCGGCCGGAAGCATGTGTGCCTCGCGCGCCCCTATTCTTGTATGACCGAGAACGGGCCATGAGGTGCTCAAAAAACATGGACAAACAACACAATCCGGCTTCCCGTTCAGTCAGACTTCTTCTCTTGCGGCGTATCCGAAACGATACGCCGACATACCTATAACTACGACCTAACCGTCGGAAAGGTTCTCGGACGGTGCGTTAGCTATCGGTCCACATCGGGGCCCTCGGTCGGTTTCACTTCTCACCGGCTCGCCGGCGCGGAGCGTCTTCGCTACCATGGATTCCAGACCCCGGGCCGCCGTCGAGATTGCGACATGAACCGAAGGCACGCCACATTGCTGATTCCCCTCCTTCTCGCGGCCGACCGTCCGTCTCGTGCGGAGACGTCGTTACGCCTGAGCCGCGACGCCCTGCAGGCGGTGCGTTCGCTTCCCGTGCAGCACCAGGGCTACTGGACGCCGCTCGACACCGTCGCCCGTAACGTCATCCGAGAGATCACCGGCCAAGACGCATGGCGGGGGGAGGATTGCGTGCGGACGCTACTCGACTGGACGTTTCGGCCGGATGAGGCACGGCGCGAACCCCTGATCCGTGTGCGAAGCGGCGAGGTGCGACGACTCCTTGGGCTGCCGGCCGATCGTTCACGGTTCAGCCTGGAGTTCCTGCGGCAGCATCCGAAGTTCAACGAGAGGCTCTCGGCCGTCATGCGGAAGCGGCGCCAACGGGTCCGACTCGATCCCCTCGACGAGAAGGTGCAAGACATCGCCGTGCGCATGTCGACGCTGGTCGACGTGCTCGACAACCACGTCGTCCGCCCGGTGCCGCATCCGACCGACCCCCGCGGCCGATGGGCCGCCATCCCGCTCGCGACGAAGCACCCGCCGGAGCGCATCGCCGCCGTTCGCGCGCGGTGGCAGGCGGTACGGGCGGCGTACCGATCCGGAGACGAACCGGTCTTCCTCGCCGCCTGGCGGGAGCTGGGCGCATCGCTCGGTTCCTTGCGGGCCGCCCACCGTCCGGATCCGAAGCTGATCGCGACGGAGCTCCGATACAATCGCCTCGATGCGTTCCGATGGTCGTGGGTGCTTTCGGCGATCACGGCCGGGGTCGCCCTCGTGGCGATGATCCGCCGCCTCCGGGGTTTGGGCCTGCTCGTCTGGCTCCTGGCGGCCGGAACGTTTGTGCTGATCTCGTACGGGATCCAAATGCGGTGGTCGTTGGCCGGGCGCATCCCCGCGGCGAACATGTACGAGTCGATGATCTTCATGGGCTGGGGACTGTGCCTGGCGACGCTGGCCGGGCTCCTCGTCGTTCGGAATCGGCTGGTGACCTTCATCTCCGCACTGATGGCCGCGATCGCGCTGATGCTGGCGGACCTGCTTCCGATCGATCCGTCCATCGGGCCGGTCGCGCCGGTGCTGCTGGATACCGCCTGGATGGCCATCCACGTGCCCGTGATCATGGTCTCGTACTCCGTGCTGATGATCGCGATGGGCTTCGCGCTGGCGTTGTTGGGCCTGTTCGCACTGGTTCCGCAGCGGACCGACCTCATCCGCGCGACCGATCACCTGCACTACCGGAGCCTTCAGGTCGGCACGATCCTGCTGACGATCGGCATCATCACCGGCTCGATGTGGGGCTCCGCCTCGTGGGGGCGGTACTGGGGATGGGATCCCAAGGAGGTCTGGTCGCTGATCGCGATGTTGGGGTATGTGGCCGTCCTGCACGCACGGCTGATCGGGTGGTTGCGTGCCTTCGGCACGGCCCTGGCGAGCACCGTGGTCTTCTGGCTCGTGGTGATGACGTACGTGGGCGTCAACTATGTTCTGGGGATCGGCCTGCACAGTTACGCGTTCGGCAAGGGGGCCGTCGTCAAGTGGCTGCTGATGCTGGGCGGGCTGCAGCTCGTGCTGACGGCCTGCGTGGTCGCGGTCCATGTGCTCCGGCGCCGAGCGGTCTTCGACGAAACCGCCGCTTGATCCTGCATCGCGCGCGGGCTAGACTCGCGGTCGACGTCCCGATGCGCGTGTGCCGGCCCGCCGAGGACGATGGCGGCATGAATGAGTTCCGAGACAACCTGTGGGCGCCGTGGCGAATGGAGTACATCCTCTCGCTTGCCGAGCGCAACAAGGACAGCTGCTTCCTTTGCGATTACTGGAACGATCGCGAGAACGATGTGGCCAACCATGTCCTGTGGCGGACGGAACGTTCCTACGTCGTGCTGAATCTCTATCCGTACAGCAACGGGCATCTTCTCATCTGTCCCGCCGCCCATAAGGCGAGCATGGACGCGCTGGACGAGACCGAGATGCTCGAGATGATGCAGCTGACGCGAGACGTCAACACGCTGCTGGCCACGGGCGTCGGCGCCCAGGGCACGAACGTCGGGCTCAACTTCGGCCATTGTGCCGGCGCGGGCCTGCCCGAGCATCTGCACGTGCACGTCGTGCCGCGTTGGGTGGGCGACACGAACTTCATGACCGTCCTGGGCGACGTCCGCGTGATTCCCCAAGCCCTCGATGCCGTGTACCAACGGCTCCACAAGGTTTCGCAAGAGCTTCACCTGCCGAAGATCGGAACCCTCGTGCCTCGATGACCGCTCCCGCCCCCGATCTCGCGGCGTATGCCATTCGGCCGGAGCATGGCCGCGGTCGCGCGCACCCGGAGCCGGACGATCCCGTACGATCGGACTACGTGCTCGACCGCCATCGCGTGGTGCATTGCACGGCCTTCCGCCGACTCGAGTACAAGACACAGGTCTTTGTCATCCACGAGGGCGATCACTTCCGCACGCGGCTGACGCATTCCCTCGAGGTCGCCCACCACGCCATCGAGCTGGCCCGCGCCCTGCGTGTGAATGAGCGTCTTGCCGAGGTCGTGGCGCTCGCCCACGACCTGGGGCATACGCCGTTCGGTCACGCGGGGGAGGCGGCCTTGGCCGAGCGGATGAAGGCGTGCGGAGGATTCGAGCACAACCGGCAGTCGCTCCGCATCGTCGAGTACCTCGAGCACCCCTACCCCGCGTTCCGGGGCCTGAACCTCATGGCCGAGACGCTCGAATGCCTCGCCAGCCACAACACCCAATACGACAACCCCGACGTCGTCGCCCAACAGGGACTGCCTCCAATCGAGGGGCAGATCAACGACGTCGCCGATCGCCTCGCCTACGACGGCCACGACATCGAGGACGCCCTCGGCGCCGGGCTGATCGTCGAGGACGACCTCTCGGGTCTCGGGCTTTGGATGCGGGCGGCCGAACCGATCCGCCGCGAGCATCCCACCGCTCCCTTGCCGGCCATCCGCCGGCCGATCATCGACGCGTTGATCCGGGAGGTGCTCGTCGACGTCATCGAACGGACGCGCAAACGCCTGACCGAGACGAACCCACAGAGCCCCGACGACGTACGCTCGGCCAAGACCATCGTCGTCGCCCCGTCCGAGGCGGTGGACGCGGACCTACGAGAGCTCGAGCGATTCCTCTTCGAACACGTGTACCGGCACCCGCGGATCGTCGAGATGGACTCCCGTGCCAAGCGCCGGATCGAGGAGACGTTCGACGCCTTCGTGGCCGACCCGAGTCGGCTTCCGCCCCGCTTTCGCCGGCGGATCGACGAGCAAGGTCTCGAGTGGGTGATCTGTGATTACGTCGCTGGCATGACCGATCGGTTCTTGGAGGCGGAACACGAGCGGTTGTGCGGATAGGTCATCGCGCGAGGCGGACTTCCTCTCTCGCGGAGGCTCGCGCGTACGTCACGGACGCCACGATGCGGACGGTATTCTCGTCGATCGCCAACGTCAGTCGCGGTCGGGCCGGTGCGGGCAGCAGCCCGTTCGTCGGAAGCTCCACCGCCGTACCGGCCGGCATGCGGGAAAGCTCCTCGGAGTGCAACTTCGCGTAGGCCATTCCGCTATCGACGAGCACCTGGGCGAAGGTCCGGGCCCGGTCATGCAGACGCTGAGAGGCCAGCTGCCCCACATGCTTGGTCATGAGCGACATCGCTGCGACGGCGCAGGCGACGATCGCCACGGCCGCCACGAGCCCCAAACCGCGTCGTCGGGATGGTCGGGTTCGCCTCACGGCCGCACCTCCTTCCGCAGCCGTGATCCGATCGGGGCCCCGCGGCAGTAGCGTGCGACCAGATGCCGCTTGCCGCGGGTCGTGCTCTCCATGCGGACCTCGGTCCACAGCATTGCGGGTCGTCCATCGATGCGTTCCAGCGACCAGCGCAGTCGTGTCCGCGGGAGTTGCCATTGCCGCGGCGGATTGGCCTTCGCGGCCGGGCCGGTCTGCACGCGACGGACGCATCCGGCTTCCAGAACGTACCGCACCTCGCCCTCTGCGCGCTGCAACACGACGGCGGGTTGCCCTTCGGCCAATCGTGCATCGAGCGCGTCTCGTGCGTCCCGACGAATTCGCTGAAGGATCTCCCGCGCGACGGCATCGTCGTTGGCCCAGTAGGTGACGCGCTTCTGCAGGGCCAGCGATTTCGTGAAGGCGAACGTGCAAACGGTCGCCAACGCCGCGATCAAGACGAGATACGTCATGACCGCTATGAGGAAGAAGCCGCGTTGCGTGCGCCTATCCGTCATCGCCGCACCTCCGGAATGTAGCCGGCCAGCGTGACCGAACGCACGGGGCCCCGCCGCGGGGCAATGCTGGCCTGGACCGTCACCTTGGTCATGCCGTGCCACGGCCCCTCGCCCGGCTCGGCATGGGTCGTGAGTTTCGCGTCTTCCGGCAAGACGCCTTCAGGCAGGGGCGAATCGATCGAAGCGCCCGCGCGGTAGCGCTCGAGCTGCGCCTGGGCGGCATGGCGGAGGGAACGCTCCGTGGTGACAACATCCCGTGCCTCAACGTACTTGATCGCAACGTGAAGCAACGCCGCCGTCACGAGGAGCACGATCACGATGCCGCCGGCCAGCTCGACGACGATGAAGCCGCGGCTCAGGCCCGATCGAACTGTAGAACGCGTTCGTGTCATTGCTACATATTCTCGAGAACACTGTTGATCAGCGCCACCAAGGGCAGAAACATCCCGACAACGAACGTACCGACCAAGACGGCCATCAACACCGTCAGCGTCGGCCACGCGACGTTGCGAACGAGAATCCACAGTCGACTGACGATCGATCGGTAGTAGTCGGCGACGAACGTCAAGGCCGTATCCATCCGCCCGCTCTGGGAACCGATGCGAAAGGCCGACGTCATCACCGGTCCGAGCTGCGCCTCCTCCGCCGCCTGCGCGGGCGGCGTGCCTCGTTCGACCCGCTGCGCGAACCGCCATAGCCGCTCGCGGAGGATCAGGTTCATGTCCGTCTCGGCCACCAACCCGACCGCGCGATCCAGGCGCATCCCCGTGGCGAGGAAGACCCGCAGGAGCGACGCGATGGAGACCATACCGGACGCATGCTCCAGACGGCGAAGCCCCGGCACGGCCCATCGGATCCGATCGCCCAGGCGCGACAGCAAGCGGGGGCGATCGACGCGACGGGGTCGCAGACTCAGATAGACCGCTAGCGGAATGCCAAACCCCATTGACCCCAGCCACAGCCAGATCCAAGGCGCCCTCGACCAGGTATCGGCAACCTCCATCAGAACAATCGTGATCATGGGAAAGGGCGCGGCGAAGTCCGAGAAGATCTCCTTGAACTTCGGAATAATGACCAGCACCACGGCCGTCCAGACGAACACCAAGATCAGCAGCAGCATCAGGGCATAGCCGAAGCCAAGCGGCATGATCCGCGTGCGCTGCCGGGCCCTGGTATCGAGCTCGTCCTGCAACGTCCGAAGCGCGGCCGAGAGCCGACCCGCACGCTGCCCTGTGTGCACAACACTCTGGACCAGGCCCGGACACGACGGATACGCCTGTCGGATGGCCTCGTCCAAGGCCAGGCCGATCGACATGTAGTCACCGATGCGCTGGAGGATCAGGCCCGCCCTGCCCGCCTCGCTCTTGCCCGCGAGGCTCAGGCCCGTCGCGAGCGGGATGTTCTGCGAGGTCACCATGGCCATCTGCTGCACCACGACCTGGGCAACGTTCCGACGTCGTTCGACGGCGAAGAGGACCCACGCCCCGGCGCAAAGGAGCGAACCGAGGAACAGCCCGGGAAGCAGCAACCAGAAGAGAATCACGATCAGGCTTCCTCAACAGCGTCCGTCAGCCGCCGCTTACGGAGTTGATCAGCGTCACCAGCGGCAGCCACAGGCCGATCACGCCGAACGCGATCACCGCACCCACGAACGCGACAAGAACCGGGAACAAGACGACTCGCAGCAGCGAGTGATAGTGTAGCGCCCGGGCTTCATACGATTCGGCCAACTGATTCAACGACGCGGGCAGCGCGTCGCGCCCGACCGCCACCTGCACCGTGTAGCCGAAGATGGCGGGGATCATCGCGCAGATCTGCGTGGCCTGGAAGATCGGCTGGCCCCGTTCGACCTCCTCGGCGACGAGCTCCGATTCCGCGACCAGCCGGGGGCTCCCCGTCACGCCGCCGGCGAGCTTGAGGGCCTCCGGCAGACTGATGCCCACCTGCACGCTCGTGGCCACCGACCGCACGAATCGTGATATCAAGCTCGCCTCATAGAGGCGGCCGATCATCGGGACGCGACAGAACACCCCCTCGCGGAAGATCCGGCCCGATTGCGTCGTCCGTAGGAGCTGCCACAAAACGAACAGCCCCACGACGACGATGATCGTCCCAAGCAAGATCTGCGGAAAGGAATCGCTGATCTCAAGCATGAGCAATGTGGGTCCCGGCAGGTGGGCGCCGAAGTCCGAGTAGATCTCCTTGAACTGCGGCACCAGGTCCAGGAAGAAGAAGGCCATCAACGCGAACGTCCCGAACAAGACGAACAGCGGATAGCTCAGCGTCTCCCACAGCACGTGGCGCGTCTGGCCCATGAGGCGCATATGCTGGTTCAAGCTGAGCAGCGTGGCCGCGAGATCGCCCCCCTTCACCCCCGCGCGGATCACCCGGCTGTAGAGCACGGGCAAGCGCGACTCGTGCCGCGCGATCGCCTCGTCGAGCGACTGCCCCTCGCGGAGATCGGACACGATGTCCTCAATGAACCGCCTCAACCGCTTGGAGTGAACGTCGCGAGCGAGCTGCTCGAGGCCCTCGTCCAGCGCCATGCCGGCCGACGCGAGGGACGCGAGCTGCTCGTTGAAGAAGATGAGGTCGTCTTCGCTGATCGGCGAGGGCGGCGGGGGCGCCTTGGCCTGGCGGACGTCCGTTACGGTGAGGTGCATGGTCCTGGTCAGCATCTCGCTGGCGGAGTCATGATCCTCCGCCTCGATGCGACCACGAATCGCGGTGCCGTTGGGGCACTGACCTTCGTATTCAAACCAGGGCACGATGTAGACTCCTCGAACAAGGAAGCGGCGTCGCGTCACCCAATGATTCGACGGACTTCCGAGAGGTCTGTTAATCCATCGCGAACGAGGCGCTCGGCGTCCTGGAGCAATGTCGGCGCCTGTTCCGCCGCGATCGTTCGCAGCTCACTCGCGCCGACCTGCCGGACGACGGCGGACCGTACGTCCTCATCCAAGACAAGCGTCTGTCCGCAGGCGACGCGCCCGCGATAGCCGGTCTGGTAGCATGCGTCGCAGCCGACATGCTCGTACGGTTCGTCCGGTCGGCCGGTCTGGTGACGGCAATCCAGGCAAAGCCGTCGGACGAGCCGCTGCGTGCAGACGAGGTTCAACGTGCTGACGAGCTGATACGGGGGAACACCCATCTCGAGCAGGCGCACGACGGCCTCGGCGGGATCGCCGCTGTGCATGGTCGTCATCACAAGATGACCCGTCAGCGAGGCCTCGACGATCACGCCGGCCGTATGGGCGTCCCGCACCTCGCCGATGAGCAGGACTTCGGGATCCTGCCGCAGCAAGGACCGCAAGGCGCGGGGGTAGTTCAGCTCGCCGTGCGGAGCGATCTGAATCTGCGTCATGCCGTCGACGCGCTGCTCGACGGGATCCTCCAGCGCGACCACGCTCCGCCCGGGCGTGATCTCTCGGATGTATCTGGCGAGGGCATAGAGGGTCGTGCTCTTGCCCGAACCCGCCGGGCCGGTCACCAGAATCATCCCCGCGCCGGCGGCCGCGGCCTCGCGCACGCGCTCCACGGTCTGGGGGGAGAGACCGAGATCGGCGAGTTCGCTCACCCCCGCGCCGGAGTAGAGTACGCGGACGACCGCGCGCTCGCCGCGAATCGTCGGGAAAGTCGCCACGCGGAGGTCGATCGCGGAGACTCCCTCTTGCTCGGACGCGATGCCCTCGGTGGAGAGCGAACCCTCCTGCGGGATGTCCACGCGATAGGTGAGCAGGCCGGCCATCACCTTGAGCCGTGCGATCACGTTTTCGGCGATCTCGTGCGGGAGCTGCTCCACGTCGTGCAGCAGCCCGTCGAGACGGAAGCGAACCAGCATGTGCCGATCGGTCGGCTCGAAGTGGACGTCGCTGGCGCGGCGTCGGATGGCGTCGGCCAGGAGCCCGCTGACGATTCCGACGACGGCCTGCCCGGATGCCCTGCTGTCTCGGTTCATGGGTCGGTAGAACCCTCCGCCACGGAAGTCATGTTCTCAACGCAGCTTGCCTCCTCCAGAACTGACGCGCGGGCGGGCTGGGCGTTAATGACCGAAATTCCAGCGAAGAAAACGCGAAAACCATAACGCCCGGTCGAGTCCCACGTCTATAATGCTAGCGGAAACGGAGACGTTTCATGACCCAGAGCATCGCCTACGCCCTCCCCGCAGGCCTGCGGAGCGTATTGGCCGAGCAGGCATCCGCGGACGTCGCCGCCGACGAACGCTGGATCCTATCGCTACTCCAGAAGAACGGACCGGGGGTGGTTGCCATGCTGTGGCGGATGCTGGGACAAGAGCAAGATGTTCTGGATGTCTATCAGAGCGTTATCTGTCAGCTGACCTCTCGGGGGCCGAAGCACATCGGACGGAATCGCGGCGCCTACTTCTATCGCACGGCGATGAATGCCGCCATTGAGCTGATCCGCAAACGAAAGCGCGAGGCAGAGCGGCTGGACCGCGTGGCCGAGTCCCGATCGAGGTCCGTCGGCACCCGCGAGCCTGGCTCGTCGCTCGATCACATTCGCGTCGTAACGGAGATCCGTACTGCGGTCTTATCCTTACCGAATCATCTCCGTGACGTGGTTGTCCTGCGGGACCTGGCCGGCCTGAACTACCTGACGATTTCCCACGTATTGGGAATCACGGCCGGGACGGCCCGCGTCTACCGCCGACAGGCGATCATTCGTCTCGGCGAGATGTTATCCGAGGAGGAGTCGCGATGAACGCGCGACGAACGTCAAACCACGAGCTCCCGCATTGTTCGGGCCGGCGGCTGCTGAAACACTGGCTCGACGAGGGGGGAGACATGCCCGTCCGGCTGGCGAGGCATGTGCTGGGTTGCCCAACGTGTCACGCGTGGGCCAAACGGGTGGCGCGCGTGCAGTGGGCGCTTGCCCTCCTGACCGCGCAGGCCGCACCGGCGGGCATTATCGGCCGCGCCAACGAAAAGGCGCTGCGGATGCTCGGACGGAAGCTACGCGAGGAGGCCAGAATCCTCAAGCTCGACGAGGCGAAACCCGATCCGGGCTTGTGGCCGAAGATCGAAGGACCCGTGAATCGGGCGACCGCGTCCGCGGCGGCCGCCATGATCATCCTCTCTCTGCGGGCCGGGGTCGCCAGCGGTGTGGAGCACACCTGCGAAATGGCCCAACCCCTGGCCGATTGTCACGTGGAACGACATATCTACGACGAGAGCCTGCTCTCCTAGGCGAAACGACAGCGTCGGTCTCGAAGACGACGACTCCCCGGACGCACAACCGGGTGCATGGAGGGTCGGAACCGTCCGTGTTTCTGTGGACGGGCGTCACCCGGACTCGGGGGGCAGAGACAGCACTTCCGCGCTGAGGTCCGATACTCCTTTGGCTCTCGTCCGGCTCCTTGCCGGCGGCGGTCGGCATTGGCTCGGCCTGGGGATTCGCGCTGTGTGCCCCACCGGGCGGGAGGGGCCAGACAGGCCCGATCTTTCTGAGGCCCATCGCATTGGATGGTCATAAAGTGCTTCTATGGTTGCGTCGATAGGAGCAAAGATGGAACGCCCAGGGACATAGTGTCCCTGTCCACAGTCCTTTTGCCTTCTCGACGACCGCGTCGAGAAGGGGTGACCGCGTGGCATGTCTCACCGGAACGCCCGCATTCTGATCGTGGATGACGAGCCCGTCGTCGGGGAGATGCTGCACCGGGTGCTGTCCCGCGGTAAGGCACACTGCGAGTGGGTCTCCAGCGGCACGGAGGCCTACCAGCAGATCTGCGAGGAGCCGTACGATGTGCTGATCTCGGACATCGGCATGCCGGACATGTCGGGGCTCGAGCTGCTCGACAAGGTCGTGGCCTTACGGCCGGAATGCAGGGTCATTCTGATCACGGGCCAGGGCTCGACCGAATGGGCGAAGCGAGCGATCCGGCGTGGGGCATACGAGTACATCGAGAAGCCCTTCAACATCGAAGAGCTACAACGGCTGGTCGACGCCGCCCTGCGCGATCGCTACGACGACTTGCCGGAGGCTTCCGATCCTGACAGCATGACCTCGGCCGCCGCGCTGCCTCCACGGCTCATCCACCGTGACGTCCTGACCAATCTCCTGAACCACCGTCGCTTCCAGGAGGAGCTTGCGCATCTCCGAACGGAATGCCGTCGTCAGAACCGTGGCATGTGCCTCCTGCTGATCGACGTGATCAACTTCCGCGGCATCAATGCGAAGTACGGCCACGCGTTCGGGGACTTTGCCCTTCGTGAGTTGGCGCGACGGTTTCGATCCGTCTGCCGCGACGGGGATGTGCTTGCCCGCTACGGTGGGAATCAATTCGCGATGGCCTTACTGGACACCGACGCGGCACAAGCGGTCGACTTCGCCCACCGCCTGTGCTTCATCGCTTCCCGCGAGCCGGTCCGCTATGCGGAGGAGGACGTCACGATCACCGTCTCTATCGGCGTGGCCGAGTCGGATCCGGGCTTCCTGGAGCGGGAAGACCAGCTGCTCAAGCGTGCGAGCCAAGCCCTGATCAAGGCGAAGAAACGAAGCATGCCCGTCATCGCGTGGGGTGAATCGAGCTCCCTCGAGTCTTCGATCATTCAGGCCGACGAGCAGAGCCTCGAGCAGATGTCCGAGCAGTTCGAGCACCTCAACCAACAGCTTCGAAAGGCCTACATCGAGTCCACCCAGGCGTTGATCGCGGCGGTGGAGGCGAAGGATCCGTACACCAAGCGGCATTCGTTGAACGTCGCGACGTACGCCGCGGACCTTGCCCGACACGCCCACGTGGAGTATCCGCTCATCCAGACGATCGAGACGGCCGCCATCCTGCACGACGTCGGGAAGATCGGGATCCCGGACTACATCCTGACGAAACGAGAACGGCTGACGGAGGAGGAGTTTCGTCTGATCCGCCAGCATCCGATCATGGCCGTGCAGATTCTCCAGGGCGTGAGCTTCCTCAAGAACGAGATCCCGATGATCCTGCACCATCACGAATGGTGGGACGGCACCGGGTATCCGGAAGGGATCTCGGGAGAATCGATCCCCCTGGGTGCGCGGATCCTACACCTCGCGGACTCGATCGAGGCCATGCTCTCCCGACGCAGCTACAAGGACAGCTACACCTTCGAACGGGTCATCGAGGAGCTCCATGCGGGAGCGGGGACGCAGTTCGATCCGGAGCTCGTCCAGGCCGCCGTTCGATGGCTCGAGGTGAGCCCGGACGTGGCCCTCGCCAAGGTTTGAGCCGCGGCCGATCCGATCGCCCTGCCTTCCCTTATGCCTCCTGCTCTTGCCTTTCTTGGGTCGGGTTTCCCCCGGGCAGGGGACGGGTCAACAGCAAGATCAGACCGGACGCCAGCAGGCCGACGATCGCCACCGGCAAGAACCTGACGTCCGACCACTCCCCTCCCGCCTGGGCAATCCGATCGACCGCGAATCCCAACAGCGGCGCGACGACGGCCACGAAGGCCGACTTAAGCTGCGACTCGATGGAGAGAACGGTGGCGGTGCTCGTCTCGTCCGATCGATCACCCAGTCTGCCGATCTGGATCGGCCGCCAGAAGTTCTGGATCACGGCCAGGGCGACAAAGCCCGCGATCACCAGAGGATGCCAGCGAAGCCAGATGCCCAAGCCGAGAAACGCGAACAGGCCGAGGTTGGATACCCATAGGAAACGCGCGCCACGCTCCTCGTCCCCCAAGCGGTTGACCACCCGGTGCGAACGAACCGACGCGGCGCTGGAAAGCATGTGGAGGACGAAGTAGACGGCGCCGACCAGCAGGGCCGCGCGCTTCTCGGTCTCCATCGCGACCAGAATCGGCAACGCGACGGCCCCCTGCTTGAGCACCGGCTGCAGGTAGTCCTTGGTCGCCGCGTAGACGCCGTCGAATCCCATCGTCTCGCCGTAGAGCTGACGGAGCTCGCGATCGCGGATCGAACGTTTGAGCGCCCGCCACAGGTGGTTGGCCACCGCCCTTAACGAGACATCCCTATCCAGGTCCCCGTCCAGGTACTTCGGGTAGCCGAGGAAGTTGATCACGGCCAGCACGTACGGCCCCATCGTCACGAAGAAGATGATGCTGTACTGACCGCTGGTGAAGACCAGCGCGGCGGCGATGAGAACGGCCACGGCCGAACCGACCTTGGCCCAGGCCCGCGTGGTGCCGTAGAACTGTGTCTTCTCGTCGAGTCGCCCTTCTCGCCGGAGCCAACTGATGATGATGGCCTTGTGCGTCCCCGTTCGAAAGGCCTCTCCCAGCGAGAAGAGGGCCATCGCCAGGAAGAGCTGCCAGACCGCCGTGCTGTAGCCGAAGACGCCAAACGAGGCGACATAGGCGCACATCGAGAGGATCATGCAACGGCGTCGGCCGTACAGGTCGGCGATCCCGCCGCTCGGCACCTCCATGGCGTTCACGAGGATCTCGCGAAAGGCGATCAGCACGCCGATCAGGAAAAAGGACAACCCCTTCTCGCGAAAGGCCAGGATCAAGAACGGCTCGTAGTATTGTTGGTTCTTCAGGAAACCATACAGGCTGAATCGAAAGAGCATGGTGATCGTCCCGGTTGCGTCGGCCTACATGGTAGATGTCTACGCAGGCCAGGCCCATGCCATCCCGACGTGCCGGCCCCGACAGGGCGCATCGGCCATGGCAGTGGGAGACACGCCAAGGTGCACGCTTCGCCGCGACGACGTGCCCCCGCGTCGTTCAAACGGAACGGCGTTCATCGCGCGCCTCGTCCAGCCACGCCCGGAATCGCTTCCTGTCCCGGCGGGTCGTCTCGATGACCTCGTCGACCTTGCCATCGTATTCGCTGTGTAGCGTGAGCGTCCCATCGTAACCGGCCTCCTTCAGCACCCGACAGGCGCTGCGAAAATCGACCAGCCCTTCACCGAAGGGAACGATCTTCTTGCCTCCGTCGTCCAGCCAGATCGGGTCCTTGACCGTTTCCCCCAACTCCCTCACGTCGAGGTCGACCAGCATCTGGGTGAACAGCACGAGTTGCATGCCTGTCCTTTCGGGGATCGTCGGGCGGGGGCGGCTATCGCGCCTTGAGGAAGTACTCCATCAGCTCGTGGCCGCGAGGCACCTGGAAATCGCTCTCGGCGGCGTTCGCCTCACTGAAGGGCATCTGAAGCACACTGACGATATCCTTGCCGGCCAGGCAGAACGGCGGGGGTTCGTCCGTATGGACGCCCGTGGCGACCGGCGTGGGATGGTCGGGCGCGACCCAGATTCGCCACGCATCGCCCTCGGCCCGCAGCCGCTCGAGCACCGGACCGACGATGTGGCGATCGATCTGCGCGATGGCCTCGGTCTTGGCTTGCGCGTTGCCGCTGTGTCCGGCCTCGTCGGGGGCCTCGATATGGACGACGACGAGATCGAACTCGTCGAGGGCCTCGACGGCGGCGTGGCCCTTTCCCTCGTAGTTCGTGTCGATATAGCCGGTTGCCCCCTCGACCGGGATGAACTTCCACCCCAACAGCGTCGCCAGGCCGCGAAAGATGTCGACGTGCCCGACGGCCGCCGCGCGAACACCGTAGACGTCGCTGAATCGCCGGATCTTCGGCCTGCCCCCCTGCCCCCAGAGCCAGATGCTGCT
>CAZKCX010000037.1:0-19430 GCA_964550865.1 uncultured Planctomycetales bacterium | reverse complement strand
AAGGACGGCGAGCGGTGGACGATCGGCCACACGAACCCCTGCCCTCCGGACGATGAGGTGGCCGGCGTCGGGCCGATCGATCCGGAGATCGGCATCCTCCGTGTGGACCGCACCGACGGTCGCCCCCTGGCGGTGGTCTACAACTTCGCCTGCCACCCGTATCTCGGCGTGCCCCGCGGCGGCGTGACGGCCGACTACCCCGGCTTCGCGTCGAAGGTCATCGAGGAGCAGCTCGGCCACGGTGCGATGGCGCTGTTCCTCCAAGGCGCGGGCGGCGACATCACGCAGGTGCTCTACAAGGACGTCAACCGACCGCGCGACGCCGAGCCGCAGGGCACGATGCTGGGCCTGAGCACGTTGAAGGCCTGGCGAGGCATCGAAACCAAGAACGCGAAGCTGCGCGTCGTGTCCGAGACGCTCGAGCTGCCGAGGAAGGACGATTTCGATGCCGCCGTCGCCGAGTTGGAGAAGCAGCAAGACCGCCTGCTGAAATCCATGCGGGGAATGAGCCTGAACTTCAAGACGTTCCTGCCTTTGTACCTGAAGTACTCGCTCCACCCCGACGCGCCCTCGTACTACTCCTATCGCTACCTCCAGGCCGAGAAGATGGGCACGGACGAGATGGCCGCCATCGACGCCCAGAACAAGGCCCACATCGCCAAGTACCTGCGGAACATCCGCACGATGGAGCGGCTCGCGCGGATTCAGGACCAGATCGCCACGCTGCGGAGGCACCAGGAGATCAATCGCAAAGCGGGCGAGCCGACGATCGTTACGGAGGTTCAGGGCATCAAGATCGGCGAGTTCGTGCTGATCACGTCGCCGGCGGAGGTGCTGGTCGAGGTCGGCCTGAACGTCAAGAAGGCCTCGCCCCATGAGTACACGTTCATGGCGGCCTTCTCGAACGGCTACATCCACTACGGCCCGCCGGCCGGCGAGTACGGCACGGGCGGCTACGAAGCGACCGAGTGCCTGCTGGCGCCGGAGTGGCAGGCGCTCTATGAGAAGAAGGCCGCCGAGATTCTTCGGCGGTTGCGATGAGCGAGGGGCCAACGTTGACAGGGGTCCAAGTGGCTTACGGGTATACCGAAATCCTTCTCGCTCATAAGCCCGTCGTGTGCGGGCCGACGCATGTTGTGTTCGTTCAAGGAACCAATGAATTCAGAGCCGGCCTGTCCTCAGGCCGGTCGTTCTTGGTCGCCGAAGAGACCTGACCGGGCCGAAAACGGTGCGACTCGGCTGCGAAGCAGCGCCCCGAAAGGCCAGCCACCCCACACTACGCGAAGTTGTCGCAGGCCGTGCAGACTCGCCCGTAGGACTTGCGAACGTCGGACGGAACATCGGGGACGTCCTCCAGCTCGGGAATGCTTTCGACGCGGCCCTCCACCAGCTCCTGCACGCGATCGGCCACCTCGAGATGACGGCGGATCAGGCCGGCCACGCGGACCTGCACGACCTCCAGGCCGAACGGCTTGTTCCGCCGCAGCCACATCCGCCGGTACGATGCGTCGAGGGCCGCGAGTAGCTTGGCGACCTTCTGTGCTCGGTCGGGGATGTCTTTGAGTGTGTCCATGTTCCGCTCGCCGTAGGCGTGATCAAGCTTGATTCGTAGCTCAACCTTCTCCGCCAGCACGTCGGCCATGGTCTTCGCGTGGCGCAGATCCCCCGCGCGGATGTCGACGCCGAGCGTCTCGACGTCGGCGAGCTTCTCGGCGATCTCGCGGTAGTGGGCGAGCGTCTGGGCCCAGGCCTCCCGCTTGCGGGCCTTGACGTCGTTGTAGTAGATCCCCAGCAGCGGATCGTCCCAGAGCGTCGGCCACGCGTTCACCCCCGCGCTGTAATCGCCGTCGGAGGTTCCCTCCGGCTCGAAGAAGCTGAGCGCGCCGGCCGTACGGCTCCGCTCGTAGTCGCCGCCGCAAATGGCGTTGAACCTTGCGGCCGCCATGGCCTCGTCGACGGTATCCGAGTACGCCAGCTCGGCCACGTGCGTGAGGCCCGTCAGCGCGGAATCGAAGTCGCACATCGCGCCGTCGTCGCCCCACATCGTGAAGAAGATCTCGCCGAGCCCCGCCCGCTTGCAGGCCCGAACGCACGCCCCGGCCTTCGCCTCGGTGTAGTTCGTCGCGTGCCAGACCGAGCCCCACGTCCACACGCCGGAGCCCATGATCGGCTCGAAGCCGAGCGCGCGGTGGCGCTCGATCCAATCGGTGTAGAAGGCCTCGTCCGTGTGGTAGTAGTCCCAGTAGACCAGTTCGGCCTGCTTGGGGATCTTGACCTGGACCTCGTCGGGCACGCGGGCGTCCTTGTCGTAGTAGTCGCCCGTCGCGCTGCCGAGCCGGAAGTACATGTCCGACCAGATCATCGGCTTGCGGTTGTACTTCTCGCAGATCTTGACGACGCGGTCGAGATGCTCGTTGAAGATCTCGAAGCCGTCGCGGTAGCCGTGCTTGTCCATGTATCGCCCGCGGCCGAGATCGTGGGTCTCGTCCATGCCGACGTGGATCCGCCGCGTGGTGAACACCTCCGACCAGAACCGAATGATCTTCTCGATCAATGCGAAGGTCTTCTCTTCCTCCGTCAACAAGACGGTGTCCGTGTCCTTGACGTCCGCGTAGGCGGGCCATTTGAGGATCTGTGCCATGAGCCCGACCGTCTGGACGCACGGGATCATCTCGATGCCGAGCTTGCGGGCGTAGCCGTCGATCTCACGGAGCTCGTCGGCGGTGTACGGGCCTCGCTGATAACCGAAGAACGGTTCGTCCGGCAGGGCGTACGTGTCCTCCGTGTACAGCATGGCCATGTCGAAGCCCAACAGCGCCAGGCGCCGCAGCCACGCCTTGAAGTGATCGACCTGCATCACGGCGTTGCGGGAGACGTCGAGCATGATGCCGAAGGTGTCGAAGGCGTTCTTCTCCTCGAAGCCGTCCGGGATGTCGTCCCGCGCGAGGATCGTGCCCATCGCCCGCAGCGCGCTGGACAGGTCGGTGTGCTCAACGCGATAGCCGCTGCCGTCCTTGTAGATCCGACAGGCCCGCTCCTCCTCCGGCACGGGCCGAAAGCTGACGCGGGCGTCGCCGCCTTGCTCGACCAACGGGTATTCCTCGGCGAGTGTCTGGAATGCCTGGTGCAGGTTGTCCTTCGTGCCGTCGGCGACGACGAATTCGTATTTCATCTGCCATGCCCCTCACGTGCGTATCCCGGGAGACCGTCGCGATCGGATACGATACAGCATCTTCCCGCCACGTGCACGGACGATTCTACTTGGCGACGTTCGCCGCGGCGGG
Source organism: uncultured Planctomycetales bacterium (assembly GCA_964550865.1). Taxonomy (GTDB): domain Bacteria; phylum Planctomycetota; class Phycisphaerae; order UBA1845; family JAFGLZ01; genus JAFGLZ01. Next base: position 16,146 of record CAZKCX010000037.1, on the reverse strand, counting down.
CTCGCACGTCAGGCCGAAATGGCGGACGCGGTCCAGGCCGTCGATCGTCTGTCGCGTCTGTTGCGTGTAGCTCTTGCCCATGCCGTTGGACATCGTGGGCATCAGCCCGGCCATCATCGTCTTCCAGAAGTCGAGGTACTTCACGTCGCGCGTCTGCTCGTAGGCGAAGGCGATGACCTCGGCGTTCAGCAGGCACGTCATTCCGCGGGATCCGCGATCCTCCCAGTTCGGGGCGTTGGTGATGTACTTGAAGCCCTTGCCCGGCACCCACGCCTCGTTCATCAGCCAATCCGCGCCGCGGACGAGCATCCGGCGGACCTCGGGTCGATCCCTCGGCTCCTGTTCGAGATAGCGGAGGATCCCGTGCGTGAGGATGCCCACGGCGAACGCCTTGCCGCCGAGAACGCGCTTGCCTCCGGTCTCGCTGCTCGGGGGATGGTGCGGCCAGCCGCCCGACTCCGGATCTTCCCGCTGCAGACACCGCTCGATCATGAGACGAGCGGCGTTGAGGTAATACGGATTGCCGCTGAAGGCGTACGCCATTGAGGCGTTAATCAGCGGCCACCCGCCGGATCGCTCGATGCTGAAGTTGAAGCGAGGCGTCAGGTGGGTGGCCTGATGCATGCAGACGCGCTCGGCCACGTCGCGGAACCATTGCTCGCCGGTCAGGGCGGCGTAGAGCCAGTTGCCGGGCTGATAGATGTGTCCTTGCGGGTCCATGCCGCCACGGAGTCCCCAACGGAACCGCTCGAGGTACGTTTCGGCATCCTTGTCGTCCTTCGGGAATCGAAGGTCGTCGACCTTTTGGGCGGTGCCGACGTGGTTGAAGCAGTGCGTCCAGCAGAGGGCGCGGTGCCGGTCGGACGGTCGGCCGTGCACCGTATCGACGGTCGTGTAGTGCCGCGCCAACTCGAGGCCTCGCTGGAAGTACGCGCGATGGCCCGTGCGCATCCACTGCACGCCCATGGCCCAGTTCAGGTCGTACTCGTTGTTTCCATAGTTGAGGACGCGCTCGCCGAACCAATCGCCCCAGTGCATCCAGCCATAGGTACGTCGCCGCTCGCGGTCCTTCAGGTGGTTGGCGAAGCCGCGGGCGAACATGGCCTCGTGCGAATCCCAAAGACCCTTCGTCTGCGGGAAGAGCCGTCGGCCGAGCACGTCCGTGCCGCACAGGTATCCGTCTTCCGGCCGCGGCAAGAGCGGCATCGAGAGCCAGGCGGAGAGCCGGCCCGCGTCCGGCGAGGAATCCGGATCGCCCAGATGAAGGACCACATCGTGCTGCGTGAGCTGGCCGGCGCGGAAGAGGTACTTGCCCTCCTTGAACCACGCATAGATGCGGCCGAACCATTTCGCGCTCTCGGGATCGTCGTAGGTATCCGGACGGAGCGGCGGCAAGAGCTGCACGTGCAGGCCTTCGGCGTCGACGACGTATCCGCTGGGATACGTCTGCCAGAAATCACGGAGTAGCGCGGTCATATGGAAATGGTCGGTGGCGATCCTCGCGCTGCCGGCGAACCGCTTGCCCTCGCGTTTGGCGCCCGGTGTCTGCAGCACGAAGCGGTTGTCTCGGTCTTGCAGCAGCGCAAGTCCCTTTCCCGGGGTGATGGCTTGGAGTGCCTCGTCCGCGATGCCGCCGCGGAAGGAAGCGTTGCGGGGCTTCGCCCGGAGCGCAAGCGAACCAAGCTCTCGGAACGTCGGGGAGGGCACATCGTTCCACACCGACACGTTGCACCGCAGCATCGGTTGGCCCTTGCACAGCGTCAGCCGGATCCGGTAGGCCCAGCCCGAGGGCTTGCCTCCTTGCAACAACGCGCCTGTCCAGCGAAGCACCGTTCGGACCGGGCCGTTCGATTCCACCGCGAACCCGTCTGGGTCCGGCCCACCGGCCGTGAGCGGCCTGCCTTTACCGTCGCTGCCCTCCAGGAAGACGTCCACGGCATCCGCGTCGGCGTCTCTCGTTACGACGTTGGAGAGCAACGCCGGCGTCTTCGGATCGATCGTGAACCCGATCGAATCGCTGCGGACATCCACGAGGTCTGCGCTTCGCCGCACGCCCGTCAGGTCGTGGGTCTTCGGCGTATCCTTCCTCGGCTCGGCCCGCACGATGTAGCGCGCGGGCGGATCGGATGTCTTGGTATTCGCGAGGAAGGAGAGCGTCGCCCACTTGACGCTTCCGTCCGGCCAGCGGCTGAAGCATTCGGCCTGGAGTGCATCCTCCGTCGCCTTCGGAAGGTCCAACGAAAGGTCGCTCGGCCCGGCGAGCATGGTCGGGCCGAACGGCACACCGAACGTTACAGGCCAGGCGCTGCGGGCGTGCTCGGTCGGCTCCGGCACGGTCAGCGCAACCGAATGGGGCCGCGTCGGTGGAGGCTTGACGGGCGTCGCCCGGAAGGTGATCGGCCTCGATACGAGCCTTTGTTTCTCATAGTCGGTACGGATCCGCGCGGTGACCTCCTGGGTGGGATCCAAGCCGGTGAGGACGACACGATGATTCCGTCCACGATACGAGGATCGCGGTACTCTCCTCGTCGCATTGTCGATCGTGTACTCGACCACGCCGGTGTCGACGATGCTCGTGGTCGTCCAGCAGAGGTGAACCGTACCGGGTTCGGGCGACCAGGTTTCGATGTCGGCAAACCGCGGCGGCGGCGGGACGATGGGCTTGGCCGCCAGATACAGGTTGAAGACGCGATAGAATCCGACGTCGGTCCTGCACGTGAACGTCAGCGTATCGCCCTCCGCGAGCTCGAGCGCCGTGGTGACGGAATACAAATGTCGCCCGTCGCGCGGCAGGTCGCCGACGATGCAGGCGACCTCCTTGCCGTTGTGTGCGCAGACGAGCAGCTCGAGCCCGTCCACGTCGTCGTTCATCTCGACCGCGAGGTAGTACGTGCCCGCCTGCTTCACCGTGTAGGCGAAGCGACTGCCCTTCTTCGACGCGCGGAGGTATCCGCGATGAAGCGCAAAGCCCGACAGGTCCGTGATCTGCTCGGCTGATACGACGAGGCCGTCCTGCTCCTTCGACACCCAGTCCGCCAGCCCGACGAAGGGGGCGTAGCGCCGCACGTTCCCGGCCGACGCCGGGACGGGCACGAAACGGATGTAGTCGTAATAGCCGGGTCCCGGATTGCCCGGGGGATGGGCGTAGCGATCGTCGACCCAGAGCTCGAACCGGCCGTTCGTGATCTCGCGCGGGCCGAGCGCAACCTCTCGCCCGACGTGTCGGAACCACTCCTTGCCGTCGAGCGAGTATGCGAGCGGCCTGCCGCCGGGGCTGCTTGCGTAGACCAGGTACAGTCCCGGCTCGAGGTCCGTGACCACGCTGTGCAGGGGCGGGGCGCCTTGCTCGGGGGATTGCCGGTCTGCCGGCACCGTCGGGCTCGCGAGGACGGCCTTTCCCGATCGCTTCTTCTCGATGTCCTGCTCTTTGGTCCAGAGCATCCAGTGGTCGGATGTCCGTTTGTCCTGTATCCACGCATCCTTGGGGGAAGAGACGGCCTCGGACTCGTAGACGATGCCCATGGGTTCGAGACCGACCGCCGGAACGGCCAAGCGGCAGGATATCCATGCGGCGGAAAGCAGAGACAGTGTCATGGTTCGCATCGTGGCTCTCCTTAGACGTCGACGGCGCAGCGCGGACCCTATCGCACGCCGCCGACCGCGCCAAGCGAAGTGCCATCGGTTCGCGCGCCGGCAAGACGATACGTGGAGACGATCAGACGCCTTGGGGGGAGAAGAAAAACGCCCCCGGAACCTTCCGGCTCGGGGGCGTTGCTTGCATCGAATGACGGCGGGATCGGGTCATCGATCCCACCGATGGGTAACGAACGACTAGGCGAAGCGGCGCTTCACCCAACCGACCAGGCCGACACCGAGCAGGCCGAGGATGGCCGCGCCCGGCGCGGGGACCTGGATCAGCTTGTCCTTGCTGATGGTCAGGGTATCGCCGGGGCCCAACACCTCATCCCACTGGAACGCCCACGTGACGTCGCCGGGGCCGTAGGACAGGTTGTCCGCCAGCGTCGTGGCGAAGCCGTCCTCGAGCGAGTCAAGGATGTCGGGGAAGGGCCCGATCTCCCGATGGTTGGGAGCAGGGGTAATGACCGTCTCATTGACCCAAGCACCCGAATCCGACTGGCGAACCGTATTGTTGTTGAGGAACGATCCGGTATCACCATCAGCGGTCCCGCCCAGGTCGAAATCCACGTACTGGAAGAAGTGGAGATCGTAGTCCATCCGTTCGCCCGTGTTGGTGATTCGGATCTGTTCGCCCAGATCGGAGATGTGGCTGCCGGGTGACCCGCCGACGAGGCTGAACCTTCCTGGACTTCGAGGCCCTGGCCTCCGTAGATAATGTTCAGCGTGTCATCGTACGTATCGCCGTCCACATCGACCGCGTTCTCGCTGATCAGTCCGAGGGTGTCGATCGACACCTCGCCGCCCTCGGGACCGAGGCGGAACCAGAACCACTGCTGGAACATCTGATTGACACCGTCGACCGTCCAGTTGAAGACACCGGAAGACGATCCGCTGTCGATCTCCATGACGGTGTTCTCGTCTTGCAGCGTGTGGATGGCCGCCGTGGCCGTCGAAGCGACGGCGGCAACCACGCCCACCAAGACGAAGGTTGTAAGTCTGGATTTCATCGTCTACGTCCTTTCCTGAAACTCCAATCGGCCGAAGCCGTGTTGTGCATGGGATCGCCGCGCGGATACACATCGCGCGATCCCCTATGGTCGCGAATCCTACGTAGCGTTTCAGGAAAGGGCCGGCGGCCCGCGTGGGACCCGAAGCGTGAGAGAAGTCTGGAAAGGCAAACGGAAGGGCGCCTCGTGCCGGCTATGCCGATAGGCCGGACGGTTCGCCTCGGATGAATCCAAGGGAATCGCGACAAGGACGGGCGCCAGGTTGATCTCGAGGTCGACCGCCACCGACCGCCCGATCTGATCCGGGCCGCCCGTGTGCAGCCATGACGGGACCGAGGCGAACTCGAGCTTCCGGAACGACCGACCGAGTTGCCAAACGCCGATGCTCCCCAACGCGCAGAGGAACAGCGAGTCGCTGGAGGGCGTAGGCGGCAGCTCGCGGATCTCACTCTTGGCGTACTCTTGGATGGCCGTCGGCGCATCGGTGCCGACCGTCGCGTCGCGCAGGCCGATCAACTGGCTCGCGTCGTCCGCGAAGTCCGCGGGCAGGATCGTCCCATGGCGATGGGTCGAGTCCGTGGCGAGAGCGCGCGAAGCGGGGTTCGAAGGCGAATCCGACAGGAACGACGAACGGAGATCGGCGTGCGCAGTGGAAACGCCTGCAAACAGTACGACAGCACAGGTTGTGGACCTCAGCAACCGCATCGGACACCATCTATCTGACGGCCACCCACGTTGGATGCGCGCAATGCCCCACCTTTTCCTTCTCCTTTACTATACCGCCAGGTGTTCGCCGAGTCAATCCGCGAAGCGCCAATCCATCTCGACACCATTGTGAATTACTATTGTATCTACCTCAGGCGTGGCGGACCAAACGAGCCCGCATCGACTCGGCGGGACCGTGCTCGGTCCTCTTCTTCTCGATGGCCTTTGAAGCTTCGAGCAAGCTCCTGAGGGGTGCCCCAGACCCTCTCGGCGGAGATGCTTCGATATAAATCTCTATTTACAAAGGAGTTCGGTCAACCTGATTCCTCGATAGGCCAGCATCGATCGAATCTGCCAGCGGACGAATCCGCCGTCGAGCATCCGTCCGATCGCGCCGCGGCGAAGGCGGTATTCGACCGTTTCCGACATGCGGGTCTTGTCCGACTCGATGCCCTCGAAGCACACCCGATGCGAGAAGTCAGCAAACGGCCCGTTCACCTGCACTGTGGAGAATTCCGTACAAGACTGGACGTCGGCCAACCGGGCGTGCAGTTGGACGTACCAGTAGCCGAGGCCCATCCGGAGAACGAACTCCGCGCCCGTTTGGAAGTCGCTATGGAGCTTGAGCACCTGCGCATTGATTCGAGGGGGAAAGAGCTGCGGCCACGCGTGCATGTCCGTGCAGAGCGACCAGGTTCGATCGACGGGTGCGGGTACGATCGTCATGCGTTGGCGGCGGGTCATGCCGCGAAGGTACCATGGCGAGTTCGACATCCGCAAACGGCACGGCACGTGTTCGGGCATTCGGCTGCGAAGAAACTCGCTTGCCCCTCGACCGTCATCCCATAGGATGACGCACCGGAGAACGAAGCGAGCCACTGGCGCAGGAGTGCGACCATGCAGAAACCGTGGAGTCCCGAGGCCATCCTCGAGTTGGGTTGGGCGTACCAGCGGAGTCAACCGCTCCTCGCCGCGGCCGAGCTCGGCGTGTTTCAGGCCATCGGCCCGGATCAGTTGACGGCTTCGCGGGTGGCTCGGAAGCTGGACGCGGACGAGCGTGGAATGGAGGCGTTGTTGAACGCGCTGGCGGGCCAGGGGCTGGTCATCAAGTCCCGCGAAGAGTTTTCGCTGCCGGAGGAGATCCAGGTCTTCCTCTCGGACGATCCCGAGACGAGCGTGCTGCCGATGATTCTCCATCAGGCCAATTGCGCAACCCGGTGGGATCGCCTGGTCGACGTCGTCAAGACCGGCAAGCCGCCGAGCGACGTGAGCGGCTTCCGGGACGATCCCGAGAAGCGTCGCCGATTCATCCAGGCGATGCACGTGATTGGCCGCAGCCTTGCGGGAGAGATCGTCGCGGCCCTGTCGCCGGAGCGATTCCGACATGCCTTGGACGTAGGCGGGGCCTCGGGAACCTACACCATCGCCTTGCTTCGGGCCGTGCCCGAGATGCGCGTGACGTTGTTTGATCTTCCACCCGTCGTCGAGATGGCCCGCGAGCGCCTGAGCGCCGAGAACCTGCTGGACCGCGTCCGGCTGGTGGCCGGCGATTTCTACGAAGACGCGCTGCCGGCCGGGCATGACCTGGTCTTGCTGTCGGCGATCATTCACCAGAACAGTCGCGAGGAAAACCGCCGGCTTTATGCCAAGAGTCGGGACGGGCTCGAGCCGGGTGGCACCATCGTGATCCGCGACATCCTGATGGACGATACCCATACGAAGCCTGTCGGCGGGGCCATGTTCGCGATCAACATGCTTGTGGCCACCGAGGGCGGCGGGACCTACAGCTACTCGGAAGTCCGGGAAGACCTGGAGGCCGCGGGCTTCGTTGACGTGGAGATGATTCAGAAGGGCCGGTGGATGGACGGTCTGGTTTCGGCCAAGAAGCCGGCGTGATTCTGCGAGGGGCGCGAGCGCCGTCTCGTTGACGCAGCCCTGGGGCCCGGCCTACCCTGCCTCGACAGGTCCGGCAATGGGGCCGGGTTTCCGCATGTCGGGTCGCCTGCTCATGAAGCTCCTGTATATTCATCAGCATTTCACCACGAACGAGGGCAGCGGCGGGACGCGGAGCTACAGCGTCAGCCGGACGCTGGTCGAGCATGGATGGGACGTCACCGTCATTAGCGGGGTCTTCGATCAGGGTCCGTTTCGCCCCGCCCGGCGCGGCTGGTTTCGCACCCAGCATATCGACGGCATCAAAGTCGTGATCTGCAATGTCCCGTACAGCAATTACCAGGGCTCTCTCGCACGGATGGGGGCGTTTTTTCGCTTCGCGGTGCTGGCGTCCGTTGCCGGTCTCCGCGAGCGGGACGTCGACGTGGTCTTCGCCACGAGCACGCCGTTGACGGTCGGATGGCCCGGCCTGATCGTGGGGTACGCCAAGCGTCGCCCCTTTGTCTTTGAGGTCCGCGACATCTGGCCCGAGGACTTGATCCTGAGCGGCGCGATGAAGCCGGGCCTCTTCGCGCGCGTGATGACCTGGATGGAACGGCAGTTCTACCGTCGAGCGGCGCGCGTGCTGACGGTCTCGCCGGGATTCACCGCGCGGCTCGCCGAGCGGGGGGTCCCCGCGCGTGTTCTGGCCACGTATCCCCTGGGCGGGGACAAGGAGCTGTACGCCGACGTCCGCCCGGATCGCGGCTGGCTGGCTCGGTATGGGTTGGCAGGCAAGACGGTCGCGGTATACGCCGGCGCCCACGGATTCCTCAACGGCCTCGAGTACGTCATCGAAGCGGCCGAGCACCTGCGCGGAAGGCCCGACATCGCCATCGCGCTTGTGGGGGACGGTCAGCGGAAGCCCGAGCTGCGAAAGCTGGCGGCGGAGCGTGGGCTCAGCAATGTCGTTTTGGCCGACGCCGTGCCCCGACGGCAAATCCCAGGCATTCTCGCAGCCTGTCAGATCGGCCTGATGATCCTTCGCGATACGCCCGGCATGGCCAGGGTGCTTCCGAACAAGGTGTTCGACTACATGTTGGCGGGTCTGCCCGTCATCGCGAATTTCCCGGGGACGACGCGCTCGCTTCTCGAGTCTTGCCAGGCCGGTCTGGGCTGTGATCCGCGGAATCCGGCCGACCTGGCCGACAAGATCCTCACGTTGGCCGACGACCCCTCGCGGAGAGAGGCCTTTGGGGCCAACGCATGCCGAGCGGCACGCGAGCGGTTTGGCCGTCGCGATATCGCACGTCAGATGATGGATCTCTTCGCGGCATGCAAGTCGGAGAGGCCCCGACGCACGGACCGGTGCAGGATTCGGTGAGCCCTGGCGCGGTACGGTGGAACGTGAGTGCGCAAGGAAAGGGGAATCCGTCCCTGTTCCTTGGGAACGCACTTCGTGATTCGGCGTGCAGGGCGCGTCCTTGTCCTTGGCGAGGGTGTGTGCGCCTCGCGATCGGCGCGTTCGAACGCTCCGACAGCAGTTGACAGAGGCAAGGGCAACGAGGATGGTACGGGTGTTCAAACCGTATCGCCTCGTCCGCTCGGCGGGTTCGAGTGGGGTCTGCCGGAAGAGCGCGGCTTCAAGGACCTAACGATGGCAGTGGATCTTCTTGCATTGGGGGAAACCGTTCGGCTGATCTCGCCCTACAGCGTGAGCCAGATCGTCACGGAATACCTCTGGGTCTTCTTGGTTGCCATGGCGATTTCGCTGGCCACGACTCCCTTGTTCGCTCGCATTGCCTACGCGCTGGGCATCGTCGATCGGCCGAATGCACGCAAGCTCCATAAGGCGCCCACGCCGTACCTGGGCGGCCTGGCGATGCTGGCCGGTTGGCTCGTGGCCGTCGTGCTAGGAAGCTTGGTCTTCCTGGACGGCCCGGGCGAGAAAGGGCCCATCATCGGCATCGTCATCGGGGCGACGATTGCGACCGGCATCGGACTGCTGGACGACCTGACGGATCTGAAGCCCGTGATCAAGATCGCGGGGCAGCTGGTGGCCGCATACGCCCTGATCTTCTCCGGCGTGGGGCTCAAGATCGCCGAGGTCATCTTCGCTCCCTTGATGATCCAACCCTCCGTACAGATCAGCATGGCGGTATCGGCCGCCTTCACTGTCACGATCGTGCTGGCGTTGTGCAATTCGGTGAACCTCTTGGACGGGCTGGACGGGTTGTGCTCCGGCGTGATCGTCATCAAGGTCTCCGCGTTGACGGTCCTTGCGGTGACGTTGGCGCGCTACGGGATCAGCGAGGTGTACGACCCGACCCGGATGATCGTGTGCCTCAGCATTCTTGGAGCGATCCTCGGATTCCTTCCCTACAACTTCAACCCGGCCAGCATCTTCATGGGGGATGCCGGGAGCATGCTGCTGGGGTTCAACGCGGCGACGATCTTCCTGCTCCTCGGGGAAAACGCGGTGAACATCCAATGGTTCTACGCCGCCCTGCTCGTCTTCGGCTTGCCGGCCGTCGACACCGCCTTGGCCATCTTCCGACGGGTGCGTGCGGGGGAGAGCCCCATCACGGCGGATGCGCACCATCTGCACCACCAGCTCATTCGACAGGGACTGACAGTGCGTCAAGCGGTCGCCTTCTTGTACGTGCTAGCGTCCTTCTTCGCGTTGGCGGGGCTCCTCATGACCCAGCTGCGGGTCCGTTACGGAGTACTGCTCATCCTCTTCGTCGCCGCGATCGTGGGACTCGTCACCACGAGCTTCCAGCTCCATCGAATGGGACCGACGGACCGCGTGACCGATGAGACCATCCAGAAGCTCCCGAAGTACAAGACGCAGACAGAGGGGGAGGACGAATCGGAGGCGACCGGACGAGACCCCGCCCAACAAGACGGGGAACGGGTGGATGCCTGATCCGGGCACAGGCCGAGCCGGCAGGGACCTCGTCCGTGGGTCGAGATCGCCGGCCGGGTGCGAACCATCGTGGAACACGAATAGATGAAGCGAAAGGGCAAGAAGGCCACCACCAGCTTCGACGCGATCGGGGTGGGCCTGACGTGCTACGATCTGGCCGCCATCATCGCGCGGTGGCCGGAGGGCGATCGCGGAAGCCTGCTCGAGTATACCCCGGCCGGAGGGGGGATGTGCTCGAACGCCATCGTGGGCCTGCAACGCCTGGGCGCCCGATGCGCATTGGCCACCTGCGTCGGCCGGGACGACCCGGGCCGGTTTCTGGTTGACGATCTTGAAAAGGAAGGCGTAGGGACGCAATTCGTCCGAATGGCGCGGGGTGGTCGCACACCCGTCAGCCTGAACATCTCCGTACGCGGGACGGATGAGAAGACGCTGATGGCCCTACCCGCCCAGCGCTTGGCCTTGCGCGAGAACCACGTAGACGACGCGTTCTGGACGGCCCTGGAGGACGCCAGACTCCTGCACCTGGACGGCTTCTACCCGGAGCTGGCGCTGCCGGCCCTGGAGCGCGCGAGGCAGGCCGGCGTCATCACGTCCCTCGACATCACCCATGCAGACGAGAACGCCGAAACCCTCCTCCGGGGATGCGATATCGTCTTCGCGCCCGTGGAGTTCGTCGAGGCCTACTTCGGGCATCGCCGGTTCGAGGAGGCCGCCCTGGAGCTGGCGGCGATGGGTCCCCGCTGGGCGGGCGTGACGCTCGGGGAGTACGGATCGATCGGCGTGGTGGACGACGAGATGATTCGACAACCGGCCTTCCATGTCGAGGTCATCGACACGGTCGGTGCGGGTGATGCGTTTCACGGGGCCATCGCCTACGGCGCCATTCACAATTGGGACCTGGCGCGCACCCTGCGATTCGCCTCGGCGGTTGCGGCGATCTCTTGCACGGGCCTCAGCCCGCGCGGCCCGTTGCCCACGTACGGACAGGTGGAGCGGTTCCTCAAGACGCACGCCAACCAGGCCCAGGCCTCCTGATCTCCTAGGAGCTCACCATGCCCAGCCCCCGGAATTGGGGAATCATCTTCCTGGCGCTCGTTTCGTTCGCCGAGAAGCTCGCCGGGGCGGACCCCACGTCCTCCGAGCCTGCGAAGGCCCGCTACATCAACACATGGCTCGTGTTGGGGCTGTTTGAGAACGACGCCAAGAACGCCGGCCTCGATCGCGCCTGGCTTGACGAGGCCACCGTGTCTCCCGAGCTTGGAGCCGCCGCGGCCGGCAAGACGTGGCGGTACTTCGACGACAGGCTCTTCTCGCGAAACTACGACAACTACCAGGACCTGTTCAGCTACTTCCGTGTCGAGCGCTGCGAATTCATCAACGCCAAGGTGGCCTACGCACACGTCTATGTCCACAGCCAGGAACAGCACACGGCGGAGCTTCGGCTCGGAGCCGACAGCGCCGTCAGGGCGTGGGTCAATGGAAGGCGCGTCGTCGGAGGCGAAGCTGTCGATCGAGGTCGAGGAACGCCCCAACCGCTGGTACGAAGAGGCGCGGCTCGTCGCGCTCATCCACCATCCCGAGTCGATGCCCCTGAACCAGATCGACGAGTTTGCACAGCGGATGAAGCGCCAGGGATACGCGATCGGCATGGTCATCAGCTACAACAACGGCGGCCATCGATACCGCTGGCCTTCGGTGTTCGAGCCGAACTGCCCGGTCGGTGACCTTGTCGGCGCGTACAAGACCGCACTGGAGAGGGCCGGCGTCCGGTTCGGGATGTACGTCGGGAACCTCAACGGCGCGAACCACGGCGGCGACGACGGCGCGATGCTGTTGATCGATGATGCGATCCGCCGCTTTCGTCCGGATGCGTTCTGGTTCGACTGGGCGGGATGGCATCCGCCGTCGCCCGATGCACTCTACAGCCTCATTCGCAGCCGGTGTCCGGAGGCCCTCGTCGTCCTTAACGGCATCCCGACGATCTGCAACGGCGACTGGGATGTGGTCTGCCTGGAGGGCTGGGGTGCGTGGGGGGAGCGACACTGGGACCTGTGGCCCTTCCCGTTCGAGTGGCCGAAGAAGCCCGTGATCGAATCGTGGCGGCTCGTCGCCGACCCGGAGTTCGAGTACTCCGGCGGCGTCTGGTCGGACTGGCGGGAGTACGTTCGCCTCCAGATCGCCCTCATCGGAGAGGGATTCGTGGCGAACATCGATCACAGCCCGACGATCCGGATGGGGACGAAGCGGCGGACGCCGCTCGCGCGGCTTGAAGATTCGCACGTCTGGCAATGCCACGAGCAGATGACGCTCTGGGCCAATCCCAAGGGACGGCCCTCCCTCATCGAATCGTATACGCACGTGAGCCCCGGACCGCTACGGCCTGCCGACTGGGGCTACACCACCCTCAACGTCTCGCGGACGGTCATCTACCTGCACATGGTGGAGACGCCCTATGGCAAGAAGGGCCTACCTGCGACCGAGTCGCTCACGGTGGGACCGGTTCGACAAAAGGTCCGGCGGGTCGTCTGGATGAACAGGGATCAAGAGCTGTCCTTTCAGCAGGACGGGGAGAAGGTGGCCATCGCATTGAAGGGCGTGCACGCCGATCAGATCGACACCATCCTCAAGGTGGAGCTCGACGGACCCCATCCGCAGGTGGACCCCGCGACCCTTCGCGCCGCGCGGGACGCCATCCCGCCGGGGAACGTGGCCTCGTTCAAGCCGTCGCGACTTCTCAGTCGAGACGGAAAGCGAACGCTGGTCCCCAGCGCGTTTCACTTCGCGCGATACGGCGTGGACGGCCAGCCGGTGACCTCGGCCCAAGGGGGACACGAATGGGCCTGGACTTACCACGTGGATCTGCAGGACGTGTACCGCGTTCGGCGGGTCGTGGTTCGCTTCGGTCGGGTCTACGCAACGGAATACAAGGTGCGCCTGTCCGCGGACGGCGAGGCCTGGCACACCGTCGCGCACGTCACAGGCTGCAAGGGCGGAATTAGGGAGCATCGTTTCGAGCCGGTCGAGGCCCGGTACATCCACGTCGAGGCGATCAAGCCCGACGGCCCGAATCAGCCAGGCGGGCAGATGTCCATCGCGGAGCTCGAGGCCTACGAGTAGGCATGTCGGCCCGGCTTGGGGTTGCGATCACTCCATCGCCAGGATGCGATCGACGTCGGGCGTCTCCCACGATATCAACACAAGGCTTTCCGTGGCCTGGAGACGATGCCGGTGCCCGCCGCGCGGATTGAGCTGCACGTGCCCTCCGTTCATCACGCCGATGAGGATCGCCGGCTGGTCGGTCTCGTGCGAGCGGGCGATCCGCTCGGCCGCCTCCGTGAAGGTCTTGCCGATGAGGTCGGCCGGCATGGGCACCACGTAGACCTCGTTCGATTCCGACGAGGTCGTCAGCAGATTCTGAAAGACGTCGGTCACGCCCGGGTGCATCGCCGACTGGGCCAATACCCGCAGACCGAGGTCGCCGGCCGAGACGATCTCGTTTGCCCCGGCCCGCTCCAGGTGCTCCCGATTGTCGGGCGAGACGCCCTCGACCGTGATGTGCGGATGGCGAGGAGCGCCCTTCGAGACGCTCTGCACCGCCATCGCGATCAGAATGCTCTTGGCGTCGGCGAGATGGCCCTGCGCCGGGTCGGCCAGGATCATCACACTGAACGCGCCTGCGACGTTCGCCCGCCGAAGGATGATCTCGTTCGTCGGGTCGCCGCGAATCGTGTAGACGTCCTCGAACTCGGGGAAGTCGTCGCGGTCGGGCAGGACGACCACGTCGGTGTCCTCGGTGATGATCACGATCGGCCGCGGCTGGTGGACGACCTCCGCGTGCAGCTCGCGGATGATCTCCAGGCCCTTGTCGTTCCAGTTGCAGATGACGATGTGGTCGTTCATGGTGCTTCGGCCCATATCGTACCTCCTAAGCCGTCGGGAGACGATGGCGGCCGCCACCGTGGCCGTGAACATCGCGACGATACCCACGCCGAGGATCATAAGCCCACCGACGAGGACTTTGCCGAGCGTCGTCTCCGGGGCGTCCGTATCCAGGCCGCTGAAGAGGAAGACCCAGATGCTCCACAAGGCGGCGCTGTAGCTCTGGTAGCCGGGTTCGCCGTGACCGCGTTCGGCCAGCCAGACGCCGGCGGCGCCGACAAGCCACAGGGCCACCATGATAATGACGATGCGCGCGATCTCGTGGCGGCGGACGACTCGTTGCAACCATCGCAGACCTCGACGCATGGGCGTTCCGTATTCGCGGAGGTGGTTCCGGTTCTTCTCGCTTGCGCTAAGCGTCCAGACCGAATAGCCGTCGGGCGTTCTCATAGGCGACCGCCGCTCGCTCCGTCTCGTCCAGACCGGCGTGATCGAGCTTGGCCACGTTGCAGGCCGGATAGTTCAATACCGCGCCGGTGCCGAAAAGGACCCGCTCGGCGCCGACGAGGTCGACAAGCTGCCGGACCGCGCCGAAGGCTTGAAAGCAGGAGATCTCGCATACCGCGTTCGCGCAACGTTCCATCAATCGCACGACGGCCTGGAACTCGACGAGGTAGTTCGCCCCGCTGACGACGAACCGCGTCGTCGGATGCCGTTGCACCATGTCGCCGATGGCGTCGACGGGCACGGTTTGGAATCGCCAGTTCATCATCGGGCGCGTGGGCACGATAATCGGGACCGTCCGCTCGGCCGCCGCGACACAGACCGCATCCACGAACCCGCTGTCCAGGCGGTAGCTGTGGAAGAGCGGGGTTAACCGCACGCCGCGGGCGCCGCCGTCGAGCACCTTCTGCAGCGCCGCGGCCGGCCCTTCCGGATCCGGCGGAAACGGCGCCAGCGTCGCCATGGGGACGAGGCGGTCCGGATGGCTCCGGGCGGCGGCCAGGGTCTCCTCATTGCCGTCACGGTAGTCCAGGAACATCCCCCGCAGGCTCATGCAGGCGGCCCGGTCGATCCCCGCGCCGTCCATCAACGCGACCAGATCGTCGGGCGTCTTGTGGGGAAGGTCCCAGTAGGGCCAATGGCCGAAGCACGCGTTGCAGTCGAAGCGGTTCATGTCAGGTCCAGGATTCGCTCGTAGTTCCCGCCGAGAATCAACTCCTTCGCGTCGTCGTCGATGGCCGCGCCCCGCACCTTGGCGAGTTGCGTGAAGGGATCGAGCAAGGGCATGTCCGTGCCGAAGACGATCCGCTCCGGACCGACCTCACCGACCGCGCGCTCGAGCATCCCGTTGTCGATCTGCGAGCTGGCGGTATCGAGCAGGAGGTTCTCGTGCTTGCCGGCCACGGCGATCGCCCGCTGCCAATCGCCGTGGGCCCACGGGTGCCCGCCGGTGTGCGCCATGACGAGCGATACGTCCGGCACGTGCGTCATGAGGTGATCGCACTCGGCGGGCGTGCTGTGAATGAGCACGGGCATCCGGAGCTCGGCCGCCAGCTCCATCAGCGGATACGAAGCCGGCTCGGCGACGCTGGCCTCGGGGTAGGAATACGTCTTGATCCCCCGCATACCGTAGGTCTCGTGGCAGCGGCGGACCTCGTCGATGGCCTTCTGCCCGAAGCGGGGCGTGGGCACCGTGGCGAAGCCGAGGATGCGGTCGGGATAGCGCGCCATCGCGGCGCCGAGGGCGTCGTTGCCCTCCCGCATGTCGTAGAACAGCGCGCACAGATCCGTGACGAAGATCTTGTCGAAGCCGGCCTCATCCGCCTGCGCGATCAGCAGCTCGGCGTCGGCCGCCATGTGGAAGAAGCTGCTCGTGCCGATGTGTACGTGGCCGTCGATGATCATGGGTTGTCGCCCGCAGGCCTTCTTGGCCTCCCGTAAGTTCAGCGGCGCCCGTCCTGCACTGCTTGGACAAGGAGTCGAGAAGCGTTTTCGACGTCGTACCTCGTGGGTGGCCCATGGCTGCAGTCGAGGGCGTACATCGCTCGCACGAGGGGTACGCGAAACTTCAGCTCAAATTCGCGTCCCCCACCTCTGAAGAGGTGGGCC
>CAZKCX010000036.1:5842-19447 GCA_964550865.1 uncultured Planctomycetales bacterium | reverse complement strand
CACCCGCTGGCGTGGGTTTCCGGCCCGTTCAACGCCGTGAGCGTCTACGGGCACTGCACGGGTCATACAATGTACTACGGCCGGGGCGCAGTCGGCATGCCGACCGCCTCGGCGGTGGTGGCCGACGTTGCCGCCGTCGCCCTCCCCGCAATCAAGCACGAACAAGGGGATCCTCTCCTCCTGGGCCAGGGCCTTGCAGCGGCTGAGCATCTCGAACGAGGCCTGCTGCATGTCGGAGAGCACATAGACCGCCCGGCTGGGCTGACTCGACCGCTGGATCGCCTCGACGGCTACGCCCACCGCGGAAGAGAGCTCGGCCTGCCCCATCCCGACCGTCGCCGCGTCCAGTCTGCGTATGGCCGCCGTCAGGTCATGCGTCAACGCGGGCTCGGCCTGTGCGGCCCGGCCGTTGGTGAAGACCAGCGCCAGCTCGCTCGGCTTGCCCACCCCCCGCAAGAGATCCTTGGCGACGCTTCGCGCGACCTCGAACCGGCGGCGCGGGCCGTCGCTGGCCGCCATCGAAAGGGAGTTGTCCACGACGATGGCCGCCGCCATCTGGGCATCCCGGCCGGCCAGGCCCTGCTTCGGTTTGTAGAGCGGCTGCGTAACCGCCAGCAGCAGCAACGCGATGAGGGCCGTCCGCAACAGCAGCAGCAGCCAATGCTGCACGCGCCGCCGTCTGGCCGTCTTCTCCATCGACAGACGCAGGAAGCGCAGCGTCGAGAAGCGGACCTGCGGCGCCCGCACACTGGAGAGGAGATGCAGCACGACCGGGATGGCCACCGACGCCGATAGGATCGGCAGCAAGCCCCACAGCGGCAGGGACAGCGGACCGAGGTTGAGCTGGGCAAGCACCATCTAAGCCACCTGCAACAAGAAACCGAACAGTGTGGCACGGCCGCCCCCGGCCGTGCGCCATCAAAGTGCCCAGCCGGGGGCGACTGGGCCACATGAGGCGAAGCTACTCGATTGTGCAACCAGTACTGCAAACAGCTTACCGGCGCACCCCCAATCGCTGCCGACTCGCCAGGTAACTTCTCAGCATCACGTCATAGGGCGTCTGGGTCGTGGCCACGACGTATTCGATCGCGCTGTCGCTGCAGTCGCTGCGATAGCGCGCGAGGAACTCGTCCACCTGCCGCTTGTATTCCTCGCGGATGAACTTCGCGTCGATCTGTAGCTTCTCCTCGGTCTCCATGTCGACGAACGTCAGCAGTTGGTTGAAGGGCAGATCCACTTCGGCCTGGTCCAGCACGTGAAAGACGATCACCTGATGTTTCTTGTGCCGGAAGTGACGCAGCGCGCGCATGACCTCGGCCGGCTCGTCGTACAGATCGCTGATGATGATGATCAGGCCGCGCCGCGCGATCTTCTCGGCGAGATCGTGGAAGGTCTTGCTCACGGCGGTGACGTTCCCGGGCGTGACGTCCTCGAGGCGGGTGAACAGCCGGTCGAGGTGCATGGCCGTGCTGCCCGGCGGCAGGTGGTCGCGAATCGCCTCGTCGAACGTGACCAGCCCGACCATGTCCTGCTGACGAACCATCAGGTACGCGATCATCGAGGCGAGGCGACACCCGTACTCGAACTTCGTCTGGTCGCCCGTGCCGTAGGCCATGCTGCCCGAGACGTCGAGCAGGATGTGGGCGCGGAGATTCGTCTCCTGTTCGTATTGCTTGATGTAGTAGCGATCGGTGCGGGCGAGCGCCACCCAGTCGAGATGGCGTAGGTCGTCGCCGCTGGTGTACTCGCGGTGCTCATTGAACTCCACGCTGAACCCGTGATGGGGACTCCGGTGCAGTCCCGTGATGAAGCCTTCAACGACGGTCCGCGCGATCAGGTTCAACTTCCCCAGCCGGGCCGCCTGCTCCGGATCGAAGTATTTGTACGCCTGCTTTCCCATGGGCTTGTCCGGGTCCGGGGACGCTTGATCGGCCTCGTCCCCTACGTCGACCGGCCGAGGTACGTCACCGTCGTGCTGCCGTACCGCCGCACATCGTGCGACGCGAGCGCCCCGTACCGATGCGCGTCATACCGCACCTTCGACTCGTGCCGCAAGACGACAATCCCCTCCGCCGAAAGCACGTCCTCGAAATCCAAGGCCTCGAGCAGCCGTCCGACCCTGTCGCTCGGGCCCGACGCCCGAGTGTCGGCATAGGGCGGATCCACGAAGACCACATCCACCGGGCGGTCTTTGAGCACGCCCGCCCACGCCGAAGGCCGATAGGCGTCGGCGCGGATGACGGTCGACAGCCTGCGGGCGTCCTGACCAAGAACCTCGGCGATATTCCGGCGGAGGGCCTTGAGCGCGAGGCCGTTTCGCTCCACGAATCCGCACCAGGAAGCACCGCGAGAGAGTGCCTCCAAGCCCGATCCGCCGCTGCCGGCGAACAGATCGAGGACGCGAATCGGCGGGAGCGCCCCCACCGTACCGAACCGCGAGCCGACCGTCTCGCACACCGCCTCGCGGACCCGATCCGGCATGGGCCGCGTCTTGAGCCCCTGCGGGCCGACGAGCTGCCGTCTCCGCCATTTGCCGCCGATGATCCGCATGCGCCCATCATAATTCCGGTCCGGAGGGAACTCCAATGCCCACCTCAAACCGGCGGATGTGTACAATACTTCGACGGCCCGGTTCCGCTCTTCTCAGACGCCGGGCCTCGGAATGGGCATCGGCTTCTCATGCGCCTCCTATTGGGCTCTTGCGAACGGACGACATGCAACACGCACTGCACACACCGACCGGACGGATCAGCGCTGTGACGATACTGATCCTTCTCGCTGCCACGACTTCCGCTTCCCACGGCCAGGACGATCCCCTGGCAACGCAGCCCGGCACGCCCGCGACGTTGCCGGCCGCGGGCTTCTGGCCGACGCCCAAGATGATGCGGGCCCTCATCGAACGCGGGGCCGTCGCCATCGCGGAACGCTACCGGCTCGACGACGATCAGCTCGTCGACGTGGCCAAGCACCTCCTGGACGAGTATCCCAAGCTGTTCGATCGGCACCGGGCCCACCTGCAACCGGTCATCAACGATATCCTCGAGCTGCGTCTGGCACGCGAGGAGCCCACCGAGGAGCATATCACGCGGATGGCCCGCAACCTCCAGCCCTTCCTCCAAGACGCCCGCAAGTCGATCCGGAAGACCAACCAGGTCGTCCGTCCGCTGCTCCGCCCGCACCAGAAACGCCTCTGGGACGCCGACTTCGTCCGGATGATCGCGGTGCTGTCCGTCACCGACAGCCAACTCGCCAAGTGGCGTCGAGGCGAATTCTCGCTCGACGATTGGCCTCTTTCGGCCGTGTACGGTATGGCCGAGGCCGGCGCGAGGGAGTCGGACCTGGCCGCAGACACGGCCGCCGGACTCCTCGGCGGCAAGGGGCGAGCCACGTCGGACGCCTCGCGGTACGGCTTCGATGCGGGTCAGCCGGAGGTGCCGCTCGATCGGTGGCAGACCTACGTCAAGGAATTCATCCGACGGCACGAACTGGGCGAGGCCCAGACGCATCAAGCGAAGGCCGTCCTCAAGGACGTCCAACGGCGCGCACGCGCCCACGAGAAGCAGAACGAGATTGAGTACCGCCGGATCAAGAGGGAACTCCGCGAGGCAAAGGGAAACCGCCGTGCCGAGCTCGTCTCGATCCTTCTGGACTTGCGGAAACCCCTCCGCGACCTGTTCGACGAGCTTCGGGGCCGACTCGAGAGCCTCCTGCGATCCGACCAGCGATAGCCGCTCGCAGCCCCTGCGACCTCGCTTCTCGCAACCGTTGGGCGAGGACAATCCGGCATTCGAACCGCCGGCTTCCCAGATCTCCGAAAGACCGTCTCTGACGGAGCGTGGATACAACGAACGAATGGAGGGGATCCTCAGGCGCTTGCCTCTGGGGCTCGCAGGCGGATGGGCCTGGGCGCCGGCGGGGCGAACAGGACGATCGCCGACGACACCAGAAACGCCGCGGCGATCAGCATGCCGCGCTTGACGTCCGACTGGCAGACCAGCTCCGCCCAACTCTCGATGTGACGCCACTCCTCCGGAACCTGGGCCCATAACCAGTTCGTGCGTGAGACGCGCGGGTCTCGTGTCGGGGCCTCCGCGAGGTCCACGACCTCCGTGGGCTCGACCGGCACGACCTCCTGGCCGGGCAGGTGGTAGTTCAGATCGCGAAGGGCCGTGTGCTGGTTCACGACGGGATCGGCATGAAGGGCCTCCACGACCGCATGGAGCCGCCTCACCTCCACCCGAAGCTCGGTGAGTCGCTGCTCGGCCCGCCGGCGGGCCGAGCGGACGTCTTGCTGCTCCCGCCAGATGGGCAGGAAGACCGCCGCCGCCAGGAGCACGGACGCCACGGACAAAAAGACCCAGAACCCCACCACGTGCGATACGGGCGAGGCCGCCTCATCGTCCCGGCGATAGGCCCCTTCCAAGATGGATGCGCCAAGCTCGCGCTCGATGGGGTCGCTCACGATTCGGCCCTCCCTGACCGCTGGGCTTCCTACAAGATCTCGATCGACGCTGCGCAGGCCTCCATGCCCGGCTCGATCGAGATCGTGAATGGTTCGCTACTTGTCCCAGTACTTCCCGCCGTACTCGGCCCGATCGCCCAGATGCTCCTCGATGCGAATGAGCTGGTTGTACTTGGCGATGCGGTCGGTCCGGCAGAGGCTTCCCGTCTTGATCTGGCCGGCGTTGCTGGCCACCGAGATGTCGGAGATCGTCGTATCCTCGGTCTCGCCGCTGCGGTGGCTGATGACGGCCGTGCAGCCGCTTCGCATGGCCAGGTTGATCGCGGCGAAGGTCTCCGTCAGCGAGCCGATCTGGTTCACCTTGATCAGGATGCTGTTGGCCGACCTCTCGTCCAGGCCGCGCTTGAGCCGCTCGACGTTCGTCACGAAGAGGTCGTCGCCGACGAGCTGCACCCGCTCGCCGAGGGCCTCGGTCAGCTTCGCCCAGCCGTCCCAGTCGTCCTCGGCCAGGCCGTCCTCGATCGAGCGGATGGGGTACTTGTCGCACCACTCCCGCCACACGCCGATCATCTCGTCGCTGCCGACGACCCGGTCCGGATCCGACTTGAAGAAGCGATAGCCGCCCGCGTCGGAGTCGAACATCTCGCTGGTGGCCGGGTCCAGGGCGATGAAGATGTCCTCGCCGAGCTTGTAGCCGGCCTTGTCGACGGCCTGAGCGATCAACTCGAGGGCCTCGTCGTTGCTCTGGAGGCTCGGGGCGAACCCGCCTTCGTCGCCGACGGCCGTGTTGTAGCCCTTTTCGGCGAGAACCTTCTTGAGCGTGTGGAAGACCTCGGCCCCCCACCGCACGGCCTCCCGGAGGTTCGGCGCGCCCCACGGCTGGATCATGAACTCCTGGAAGTCGACGTTGTTGTCCGCGTGCTTGCCGCCGTTGAGGATGTTCATCATGGGCACGGGCAGCACGTGGGCGGACGCCCCGCCGAGATAGCGGAACAGCGGCAGCCCGGCCGACTCGGCCGCGGCCTTCGCGACCGACATCGAGACGGCCAGGATCGCGTTCGCGCCGAGCTTGCCCTTGTTGGGCGTGCCGTCCATCTCGATCATCGTGCAGTCGACGTCCTCCTGGTCGAGCGCATCCAGGCCGATCACGCCCTCGGCGATCGGGCCGTTGATGTTGTCGACGGCCTTGAGGACGCCCTTGCCGAAGTAGCGGTCCTTGTCTCCGTCGCGGAGCTCGACGGCCTCGTACTCGCCGGTGCTGGCCCCGCTGGGGACCTGGGCCTGCCCGACGCTGCCGTCCTCGAGGACGACGGTGGCCTCGGCGGTCGGGTTGCCGCGGGAATCGAGAATCTCGCGCCCGGACACGTGAATGATCGTGGTTGACATGATCAGATGGACTCCTCGCTCGCTGAAACGCCTCACATCGAATATCGGACCTTCCGGGGCAATGCGCCCAGTTTTTCGGGCGCCATAGCGGGGGCGTTTTGTCGCTCGTCGCCCCACCCGCGCGGTCGGTCCGCCACAGGAGAGGCCTGACCCACGGCCAGACCGGGAGGTCACTATACCCGGGAAACGGGAAGGGTCAACCGAGTCGTGGCCGTGACTTCAGGCCTCAGACTTCAGACGTCAGGTTCGGCCGTCTTCCTTCTCCTGTCCGTCATCGTGCGCAAGCAGCGCTTCCTCGAAGGGGTTGCCGCACTCGGGGCAGCGCGCGACGGTCTGGCCGCTGAGGTCGTAGCCGCAGTGCAGGCAGACGGGTACGTCCTTGGCGACGAGTTGTTCGCGGAGGCGCCGGCGGATGCGGCTGCGAAAGAGAAGGGTTACGATATGACTTCCGCGCTTGTTACCGATGAGAATGAGTGAAATCATGACGAATAGGCTTAGCTTATCACCCTGGTACCAGGAGAACGCCAAGTACTTGAGAAGCGAATCACTCGCAACGAACAAGGCAAAACCGGTGCAAGCTAGGATCAGGATGACCAGGACCATTCCCCGGTAGGCAACGGGACCGATTGCGTCGGCGATCGTATCCTCGCGCTCTTCTTCGGCGATGAGCCGCAGCTCGGGCAGCAGCCACGCCCAAGTCCCTTCGTCTGCGATAGGTCCTATGGGCTTCCAGATGCCGTCGCGGTAGCGTTTCGGCATGGTGGGCTTTCCGCCGTCGAATTCTATCGAGCTGCGGCGTGCCTCCAGGGGATCGCCGGTTCAGGTTATCGCGCAAGGCCCGTCCGGCAAGGAATCGGTTTCTCCGCCCGGCCGGGGCGGTATCGATAGCGGGAATCACCTGTCCACGGGTTCCGCTTCGCTCCCGGCCTCGCCTGCGGCTATGCCGAGACAAGCCACCCGTGGCTACAGTCCGACGTCCCTCCGGGACGAGGTTTACGGGCGAGACGCCCGTGCTACGAGGGAGCCTTTGCCACATGACCTGAGGCGAAGGACGCTGGGCCTCATCGCCACGTCCGGGGGGCGGGCGTGCCACACAAGCTCACGGGCGAGACGCCCGTGCTACGAGGGCGACCCTTCGAGGCATCACCCTCAAGCGCCTTGGGTGTCCCTTCCACCAACGAGGATTCGCGTCCCCCATCGCTGAAGCGATGGGCCACCCAATCGAAGCGGTGGCGGGGCCGCCGAGCATTCCTTGGGAACGCCTTGGAGAATCGCCGCAGTCCATAGCACGCCTCAGGCTCCACCGCGTTCTCTTCGCCGAGGGAGCTCGCTCAAGACGGCGCGGGCTCAGTGCATCGAGACTGAGGTGGTTCACGCTCACTCGAACCGGTACATGCCCGGGGCGTCGAGCCGGAAGCGCGTCGCGCGCTCGCCGGTGTCGGCTCGCCTGCGGGGTCGGTCGAACTCGACGGCGAGCACGCGCTTCGGCTCCTGCTTCACGGCGACCTCGACGGCGTCCTCGCTCGCCTTCACGTCCAGCCGAACGCCCCGGTAGAGCACGTCGCTCACGCCCATCTCCGGACAGGCCGACGGCAGTCGCGGATTGATCGACAGTCCTGTAGCCGTCGGCTCGAGCCCCAGGAACCCGTAAATGACGATCGACGGCACGAGGCTCGACTCCCAGAATTCATGGTCGATCCCGAGCCCGCCGGCCGTCCCACCGCCCTGCAACGTCGTGCCCCGCTTGCCGCCCTCGTAGTACTTGCGGTATCCACCCTCGGCCCAGACCTCGCGCTCCCACTTCAGCAGCTCCTTGAGGCGTTGCCACGCCGAATCCGGCCCGAGGACGTGCAGGTGCGCCCAGAGATCATAGAACGAGAAGCCCAGCACGGCCCCGCCGTCCTGCACCTGCCCGCCCCAAGGGATGTTCTCGGGGTGCGACCACGCGAAGCCGTACCATTCGATGTTCCGCTTGGTCGTCGCCCGCGGGCCGAACCGCCAGTGGTAGATGTCCGCGCCGGTGGACGTATCGCCCTCGACGATCCGCTTGCCGATAATCCAGTCCATGATCGCCTTGGCGTGCTCGTCGCTGGCGATGCCGTACCAGATCGCATCGAGGTTGAGGAACGTCAGGCCGAAGTCGTGGGCGTTGCCTTCCTTGTCGATGCAGGCGACGAACCGCCCGGTCTCATCGTTCCAGAACTTGCGGTTGGCGGTCTGCTTGACCTCGGCGGCGTGGCGTCGCAGGTCCTCCGGATCGAACGCCAGCCCGCCGACGGGCAGGTTCCACCCCGGATGCTCGCGGACGGCCTGCTCGGCCTCGGCCATCGCCAGCGTCGAGGCGTAGTACTGCGCGGTGGCGTACATATCGTCCCAACCGAACGGCAGCAGGTCCCAGTAGTTGTTGCCGATGCCGTGGCCGTACCGATGGATCGTCTTGCCGCCTTCTTTCTTGATCCATCCGGCCAGGCCGCCGTGGCCGACCCACGGGTTGCGGATGTGCTTGTGCTCGAGCCCGCCCATGACTTTCCGCTGATAGTGCAGGGCCGTCCGCATCTTGTTGATCACGTCGGCGAGGAATACGCGATCGCCCGTCCAGCGATAGGCCTTCCAGCATGCCAGGATGTAGATGGGGTTGTTGATGCTGTGCCGCGTGTCGAAAACGGTGAAGAACGAGTCGATCCCGAACGAGAGCTTTGATTGGCCGTCGCAGTCCGGCGCGAGGTGGATCCGCATGCGAAGGATCCGTCCCTTCCACTTCGGGTGACGGTGCATGCGGACGAGCGAGTGCGTCGACTTGCTGACACGCTCGTAGTCCGGGTTGCCCGTGTCCGGGACGATGTACACCCGGCGGTCGGGGCCGAACTCGGTGTCGCCCTCGCGGAGCCATTCGATGTACGGCAGCGGCGCCCCGGCAGGACGCTCCGGTTCGCGGGTCCAACGCAACTGAACGAAGGGCGCGGTGAAGGCGTGGATCGACACCGACGCGGGCGTGGTCATGTGCGGATTCGGGCCGGTGGCCTCGAGCTGCCACTTGCCGTCCCGGATGCCATGCGAACGGAGGTGATGCAGCTCCCAACCCTCCATGGCCCGCTCACGGCCATAGGGCGACTTCGGGTGACGGTTCAGGTAATGCTGCCACACCCAACCGTGCCCCTGCTTCTGGAAGTGCCACCCGGCAGTGAAGCCGTCCTTGCCGGCCTTGGCCTGGGCCCAGAAGGGGAACGGCCATCCGTGCTCGTGCGCGTGCGAGAAGTGCTGATGCGTCCAGACATATCCCTCGTCGTCCAACCGGATCTGCCGCAGGTGCCGCAGATGGATCCGCTGGACGGGCGCCTTGCCGAGCCGCGGATGAATCGCGTCGCCCACCCACATGTCGGACGTGGTGATGTACTCCTGGTTGAAGAGCACGCGGTTCGCGCCGCCGCGATGGCTGAAGTGATACCAGAGGTAGCGGCCGAGCCATTGCGCGTCCTCGTCGTGCCCGGGGAGAAGTCGGCCGGCACGTCCTTCATCAGGTCCGCCGGCTTGGTGAAGAGCCCCGGCGCGTCCTGCTTCGGCTTGGATGCGTCTTGGGGCGCGGCAGAGGGAATCGTCAGGAGAAGCACGATCGGGGCTATGGTCATGCGAAGGTCTCCGGGGCCGGGTGAGGCGGTGATGATCCGTGGCGGTTCCGTGTGTCGGCCACGGTCTTCGATAGGAGCGTAGCGGGTTTCCGCGCCCGTCGCCAGACGCAGCGCCCCAATCGTGGAACAGGCGTCTTGCCTGTGATGAATGGGGTTGAGGCCGCGGGTGGGGATCCGAATCGCTTCGCCCCAATTCGTGACCCCACCGCTGAAGCGATGGGGCAATCGCATGCGGCGATTTCAGAGCCGGCCTGTCCCCAGGCCGGTCGAGCCGTGCTCTCGGAAGAACGTGGACCGGGTCGAGGACGACCCGGCTCGGAATGGTGTCTCCACGGTTTTGCGCGACGCGTTCGTCCGTCGTGGCTTCGCGCCGCTTCGCCGTGACAAGCCTGCCCGTGAGGGATGAATATAGGGCTACGGCATCGCCCCTACGTTTGCGGCCAAGATGGTTGTGCCACCAGTCCTCATGGGCAGGATGCCCATGCTACGTCGCGGCTACTTCTTGACGATGTTCGAGGGCAGGTTGCGCTTGGTCTTCTTGATGTTGGACGGCAGGATCGATTGCGAGCGCTTGATGTTGGACGGCAGGCGGGGCATCGTCTTGACGATGTTGCTGGAACGCTCAGGCTCGCCCGTCCAGCCCTGCCGGAGCCTTGCGCAGAAGTCCTCCCAGTCCTTCTTCATCTGCTCGATCCAGGAAAGCTTCTTTCTCGTGACGTTCGTGTCGTCGCGTCGATCGTACCACGGCCGATAGGTGAGTTGCTTGGTCTTGGCCGGCACGCCACGCTGCTGCTTGGATACGTCCCACGCCCTGTCGCCCAGACCTCGCCGGTTGTTGATCACCTTGGTCTTGCGCCGGACCGGGCTATGCACGATGTAGGGTCGACGAACGGGCGCGTTCTTGAGCGTCTTCTTCACTGTCTTCTTCGGTGCCTTGTCGTCCTTCGATTTGTCGAGTCGGAGCCAGTCCGGTCGGTCTCCGGCACGGACGACCGTGCCCTGCGCGAGGCCGATGACAATCACGCCGCTGAGGACGAATAGCAACGCTCGGCCGCGGCGTCGTGTGGGGCGCGACGCTCGCGACAATCCGTCAGCGGACGCCGACAAGGACACCTGGTTGCAGGATCGCTTCGTCATCGGATTCTCGAAACCCGCGCCTCGTTTCGGGCAGGAGACTCGCTTGCCCACACGCGCATCATACCCGTTCCTCGGTTGAACCTCCATATGTCGATCGCGTATCCGTCCGCGATCACGTAGTCTCCCATGTTACGCCATTCTACACGAGGCAAGCCCCGAGGCTGCGGGTCTTCACCGACTTTGCTCGCTGCCGCCGCGGTTCCCCCGTCTTGCCAACCCACCGACGTCACGCTGAAATGGCACCGAACAGCAGGCGAGGCCGTCGAGATCGGTCGTCCGCCGAGACCGGACTCCAGCTGGCCGGCAAAGGAATAGATGTCGGCGGATCGGCACGCTTCTGCAAGCCAAGATGGAGAAATGATCGTATGCATAAGTCCATGAGTCTGACGGTTGTCCTACTCCTTCCGCTGACGTTGTTCAGCTCAGCGTCGAGCCGGGCCGAGGAACAGGCTGGAACCGCCGCATCGACCGCCCCGCGCCCCAACCTCGTCACCGACCGCGCCCTCGAGCGGACCGGCTTCCAGGAGGCCGCCCCGTACGGCTCGCGGTACGACCTCCGCACCGACTTCGTCATGGCCTACGGCATCCGCCGCGACATCGCCGAACGGCTCCGGCGGTGGATGCAGGCCGGCTACGTCCCGCACCTCATGACGGGCGTCGCGTGGGGCAGCTATCAGGACTATCTCGACGGCAAGGTCGACGGCCGCAAGCATTGGGACGAAGGCCAGGTCGACGCCAAGGGCAAGCCCATCATGCACGGCGGACGGGTGCCCTACATGGTCCCGGCCGTCTCGTTCAGCGATTACCTCCAGCCGGGCATCAAGCGGGCCATCGACGCCGGCGCCGTCGCGATCCATCTCGAGGAGCCGGAGTTCTGGGCACACGGCGGATACAGTAAGGCCTTCCAACGAGAGTGGCGGATCTTCTACAACGAGCCCTGGCAGCGCCCCGACTCCAGCGTCGACGCCCAGTACCGCGCGAGCAAGCTCAAGTATTACCTCTATCAGCGGGCCCTCGACCGCATCTGCTCGGCGATGAAGGAGTACTCCCTGGCCAAGCACGGCCGCGTCGTCCGCTTCTACGTCCCAACGCACAGCCTGATCAACTACACGCAATGGCGGATCGTCTCGCCGGAGGCCGCCCTCATCGACCTGCCCGGCATCGACGGCTGCATCGCCCAGGTCTGGACCGGCACGGCGCGCACTCCGAATCGCTACGCCGGCCGGATCAAGGAGCGAACGTTCGAGACGGCCTTCCTCGAGTACGGCATCATGCAGGAGCTCGTCCGCGGCACCGGACGGCGCATGTGGTTCCTGGCCGACCCCGTCGAGGACAACCCCCGCCATGACTGGAACGACTACC
This sequence comes from uncultured Planctomycetales bacterium, assembly GCA_964550865.1. Classification (GTDB taxonomy): domain Bacteria; phylum Planctomycetota; class Phycisphaerae; order UBA1845; family JAFGLZ01; genus JAFGLZ01. The sequence goes on along the minus strand of CAZKCX010000036.1, from coordinate 7,474 downwards.
GCAAGAACTACCTCTGCACGCTGGTCGCCCAGCTCCTGCACCCGGCCGTCCACCACTACGAGGTCTGCCCCTGGCCGCACCGCGTCTTCGACGGCAAGTTCCCCCGCGGCGCGAAAGACCCCAAGCCCATCCCGGCGGACTACGCGACGATCCTCGGCATCGTCTTCAACCAGCTCCGCGACATGGCCCAACCGGACGTCGAATGGGGTGAGACCACGGAGGGCGTCGGCGTGCTGCTGGCCGACTCGGCTATGTTCCAACGGGCCGAGCCCGCGTGGAGCGCGGGCGTGGCGAAGGACCGGTCCGATCCGACGCGCCCCACGCGGGGCGAGGTGCACGGTTGGTTCGGGTTCTACGGCCTCGCCCTGCCGCCGCTCAAGCGGGGCGTGCCGATCCGCCCCGTGCAGCTCGACAACGTCGCGCGGTTCCCCGGATACCTAAAAGACTACAAGGTGCTGCTGCTCAGCTACGAGTTCATGAAGCCGCTCGAGCCAGGCCTGCACCTCGCCCTCGCCCAGTGGGTGCAGGCGGGTGGTGCGCTCGTTTATGTGGGAGCCGACACCGATCCGTTCCACGGCGTCCGCGAGTGGTGGAACGCCCCGCCGCAGTCCTACGCCTCGCCGACCGAGCACCTGTTTGAGTCGCTTGGCTTGCCGCGCAAGTGCGGCGAGGGCACGCACAAGTGCGGCAAGGGACTGGTGATCGTCGAGCGGAAGCACCCGGCCTGGTTCACACGGAAGCGGGAGAACGGCGCGCGGCTGATCTCGCTGTTGAGGCAGGCGATGGAGCACACGGGCGGGAAGCTCATCCAACGGAATCACCTGCTGCTGCGCCGCGGGCCGTACGTCATCGCGGCCTGTCTGGACGAGTCGGTCACGAAAGACCCGCTCGTGTTGAACGGCCGATACGTGGACCTCTTTGACGCCGCCCTACCGGTTTCCAGCGAGGTCACCGTCGCGCCGAACGCCCAGGCGTTCCTGCTCGACTTGGACAAGGTCCGCGGTGAGCCTCCGGTCGCGCTGGCCAGCGCCGGCCGGATCGAATCGTGGGACGTCGACGGGCGCACGCTCGCCTACACCACGACGTCGATCGCCGACGTCCGAGTGAGCACGCGCATCCTCATGCCGGCCGAGCCGAAGGACATCACCATCAACGGCAAGCCGTGTGAAGACGTGACGTGGGATGCGGGCAGCGGGACGGTGCTCATCCGCCACTCAGGCGGTCCCAAGCCCGTGTCGGTGATGCTAAGCTGGTGACCCCCGAATGCAGGACGACTCCACCGCGCTGAAGACGGTGACTTCGGAACGGGCTGAAATCCGTCGTGGTCGCAGGCGCTACAGCAAGGCCCCCGACTTCCATGTGCGTCGCGCGACCCCGTGATTCAGAGCCGCTTGTGGCGAACTGTTGCCGAGCCCGCCTGGTTTCCGCGGCGTAGCCTTGGCGAAGCCGGGTCCCCAGGCCGGTCGTTGTTCGTCTTCGGAAGTCGGTGACCGGGCCGAGGACGGCCCGGCTCGGAATGTCACGAACTCTCACGGCCGGGGGCGGCCGTGCCACATGATTCCGCTTCGCAACCACCATGACCGGGCCGAGGACGGCCCGGCTCGGAATGTCACGAACTCTCACGGCCGGGGG
>CAZKCX010000036.1:0-5742 GCA_964550865.1 uncultured Planctomycetales bacterium | reverse complement strand
CGGCCGTGCCACATGATTCCGCTTCGCAACCACCATGACCGGGCCGAGGACAGGCCGGCTCTGAATGCCACGAACTCTCACGGTCGGGGGCGGCCGTGCTTCACAGCTACCGCACCTCGAGGTAGTCCTTGTCCGGCAGCTTCGGGAACGGGGCGTGCGGCTCGGTCTGGTACCAGTAGGCGACCGATGCGATGTCGTCCTGGAGCGGCAGGTAACGCCCACCCGATCTCCACCCCAACGCCTGGATCGTCACGCGGAGATCCTTCTCGAACCGCACGGGGTCCATGACGTGCCATCGGTACAGGCCGAATCGCTGGTTCGCGCTGTCAAGGCCGTCCGGCCGAATCACCTGGTGCATACCGGCGAAGGGCGTCGTGAATTCGGCGTACTTGCGTTTGCCGTCCTCCCCGGTGACGTGAAACCCGTACGACCCGCAGAAGTAGTCCTCCGTGCCGGTGCCGCAGATGGTGGGGAACTGGGTGTCGCCGTCCATGTAGAACTTGATCTCCCCCTCGCCCCACCAGCCGTTGTTGTTCACCTGCCAGGCCATGTACGTGCCGACGTAATGCCCCTTGCCGCGGATGCCGTCGACGATCGTATAGACCTCCTTGTACGGCAGCGGATTGGTCCGGCGGAACTGCGCGTGGAAGTACGCCTCGTCCTCGGGCACGTCCGTCAGCGTGTAGTTGATCTGGTAGTACACCGTCTCGGTCTTCTCACCGATGTTCTCGATCGTGATCTTGGCCGACTTGCGGAACGGCATGACCCAGTAGCAGTTGAACGCGCTGCCCGGATTCACGCAGACCGGTAGCGACACGAGGGGCGCGTACTTGCACCACCCGCAGCCGAAGAAGTCGCCGACCGGGACCTCGACGGACGGCTCCTTCTCACCATCCCAGTACATCCGCAGGATGAGGTAGCGCCAGTGCCCCGTCGGTGTCATCCAGATCTGCTGGATCGCGCCCGGCCCCTTGATGTCCGCCAACGTGAACGTCTTGCCGCTCCCGATGCGGACCGACGGCGAGATCTTCCATCCCTGCCCGAGCTCCCGGGCCGCCCGCTGGTTCGTGCCCGTGGTGGCCATGCCGCCCTTGCCCTTCTCGCCGGTGAAATTCTCCGGCGAGATCGAGCGCGTCTTGGCGTTCGACAGGCGCGAGAGATTCCCGAGATTCATGTGCAACCCGTTAAACGGCGTGCGGGCCTCCTGACATACGGCGTTGGTCACGAGCAGACCCACGATGCTCAGGCCACCGACGAGATTCCTTAGCACGCTTCGCATGATATCCCCTTTCAGACAGAACCCTATGACGTAAGACGGATCGGCCACGCGCCTGGCCGATCGCCTGAGATGCTACCGCGAACGCCCGACGGCCGGAAGTGTCCTTGCCGACAATTCACGGCCGGGCGAGTCGCTGCTCGGGGGCTCCGTGCGGGTGGGGCCGAGGCCGGGCCAGCGTGGTGGCAAGAATCTGCGACTCCCGAATGGACGCCGGCAAGTGTCAGGCATATGATTGAGTGTTTGGCCGCCAAAGTCCGATATGAGTAATGGTTAGGTGGGATGCGGTCCAGAGGAGGTTCGGGGGAACGCTATCCTGCCGATAGCGTAAAATCTTGTAAATACTATGTTTGCGTTGCCCCTGAGCGTACAGGATTCGTCGCCTTTTGATTCCGCGGCTGCGGATCGATTCGCCATCTGGGCTCCGAGATCGTCGTGAGACCCTCGGAGAAGGAGAGTTTCTTCTCGGTCGCGGGCGTCGACCGGCAGGGCAACAAGCGAGAAGGAGATGTTTTCATGGCATTCCAGTCATGCGGGCGGAAGCTGCGGATTGGACATCGCTGGATGAGCGTCGCGCTCTTGGCCGTCGTGGTCAGCCTGAGCCCGACAGTCACGGCCCAGGCCGACGAAGACTCCGTCTACTACTGCGACGGAAAAGCGATCACGCTCGAGGCGATGACCAACCAGGTTACCATCGAGATGAAGTCCGCGGCCGACCGGGACAAGGTGGCCGCCGCCCTAGCCGAACGCGGCATGCCGACCATGCTCCTGCCGACGTTGAACTCAGTCCACGGCCGCCTTCGGGTCTTGCCCGTCCCAAACGTCTCCGAGGATCTCCTGGAGGAATTGCGGGGTGTCGAGGGGGTACGGAAGGCCTACCGTGCCTACCGCGAGGTCAAGACCGGCCACACGCAACTCGCGACCGACCGCATCGTGGTACGGTTTCGAGATGACCTCAGCCACGCGAACATCAACGCCTTCCTCGCGGCGAAGGGCATCGCAAAGGTCCGCCAGCTCACGGGGCTGGGCAAGACGTATATTGTCGAGGCGCTGGATCCGCAGAGGAGTGCCGTGAAGCTCGCTGCCCAGCTCTATCGCGACGAACGGACCCGCTACTGCCATCCTGACTTCATCTTGGAGCACAAACCCCTCCAGTTCACCGACACGTACTACGACCTCCAATGGCATTTGAACAACACCGGCCAGAGCGGTGCGACCGTGGACGCCGACGTGGACTGGCCCGAGGCCTACAGCATCGTCTCGGCGCTGGTCTCGCCGAATCCGATCCGCATCGCCATTCTGGACGACAGCGTTCAGAAGACCCACGAGGACTACGCCAGCGCCTGGTATACCGGCTTCGACTTCACGGACTTCGACGACGATCCATCGCCAGGCTTCTTCTTCGACGACCACGGAACGGCCGTGACGGGTGTCGCCGTGGCCCGCGCCAACAACGGAATCGGTGTGGTCGGCGCCGCCCCGAATGCGAGTCTGATCGGAATGCGGTGGGGCCTCACCTTCGCCGACGACGCCGATGCATTCCTGTTCGCCTCCTCCAACGGCGCCGGCGTGATCAACAACAGCTGGGGGCCATCCCAGAACGACTTGCCCGTTCCGGACGTCATTCGGGATGCCGTCCAGAACGTCACCTCCAACGGCCGAAGCGGCAAGGGCATGGTGGTCGTCTTCGCGGCGGGGAACGATCCCTGGCCGATCCCTCTGTCCAATTCGTTCGCCGCCCAGCCGGAAGTCATCGCCATCGGCGGATCCACGAGCAACGACACCCGGGTGTCCTACAGCGCGTACGGGGAAGCGCTCGAGGTCCTGGCCCCGACGTGGGACACAACCACCCTCGGCATCGTGACGACCGACGTCATGGACGACCCCAACCTGGGACTCCCCACCCGCGGCTATAACGAAGACGGCTTCAACTGGGCCATCGGACTGGCCGACCTTCCGGACGGAAGCTACTCCCAGTGGTTCAACGGAACGTCCGCGTCGGCTCCGCTGGCCACGGGCGTGATCGGCCTGGTGCTCCGAGCGAACAACAACCTCACGTCCGAGCAGGTTCGACGCGTCCTGCAGCACTCCGCCGACCAGATCAGCCCGGTCCAGGCCAACTACGACCCCGTCACCGGAAAGAGCGAATTCTACGGCTATGGGCGCATTAACGCCCAGCGGGCGGTGCAGGCCGCCCTCACTGCGGCCGGTGGTTCCACCTGGCCTCCGCCCGTCGAGAACCTGCAAACGTTCGGAACGAGCACGATCACCCTCTCCTGGGACCCGCCCACGCTTCGCGACCCGAATGAGGAAGACATCCGATCCGTCCTCGTCGTGCAGTCGACGAGTGAGATCACATGGACCCCCAGTGGCATGCGCGAGGGCGAGACGCCCGAGGACTATCCCGTGGGAGGGCCCCCTGTCGCCGCCAACGTCGAAGTGGTGCAGAACGAGCTGACAACCGAGTATAAGGACGCCGAACCCCCGACCGGAACGCTCCACTTCGCCGTCTTCGTTCGCAACGATAAGAATCGCTGGTCGTGGGGCCGCAAGGTCAGCACGGCGATCAGCACCAAGAGCGCTCCGAAGGCCAGCGCCTACGCCACGCCTCACGTCGGCCGCGCGCCACTCGACGTCACCTTCAGCGGCGGCGCCGTCGACCCGGACGAGGAGAACTTCCTCTTCTTCTACGACTGGGATTTCGGCGAACTCCAGGAGCCGAACGACCCCAATGACTCCACCGGCCAGACCGTGGCGCACACCTACAATACGCCCGGCACGTACATGGCCGAGCTGACCGTCACCGACAACCCGGACCCCAACGACCCGAACGGCCTGAGCGGGCGGGCGAGCGTGATGATCGAGGTGCTCCCCGAGACGACCAAGCCGCTCACCGTCAGCATCGTGCCGCCTACCGAATCCGAGGGCTTCGCGCCGCTGACTGTCCTGTTGCGGGCTAGCACCCCCACCGGAATCGAGATCGATCAGTATCAGTGGGACTTCGGAGACGGCACATCGGCTTTCGGGGCTCCCGTCGAGCACACATACGTGGAACCCGGCGCGTACGCGGTCACCCTCACGGTGACGACGGAGGACGGCCGATCGGCCAGTGCCTCCCTGGCGATCAGCGTGTGGGGCAGCGGAAACTCCCAGACCGGCAAGGAAACCCCGGAGGCCACAGGGGCGCTCCTGCCGGGGATGTGCGCGTTCGCGACGCCGGCCTTGATCGGCGCGATGGTCGTCTGGAGCCTGCTGAGCGTTCGGCGAAGGCGGCGGTAACACCGATCCGCGGTCTTTCTTGAGAAGCAAGGCAACGGCGTCGCCGGAGGACGTTTCCCGGCGACGCCTTCTTCTTGCGCGGTTTCCCTATACGAAGTCCATTTCGCCCGGGTCGGGGCACAGCCCCGCGCGATGGCCTCGTCCCAGCAGCTCGCGGACGGCCTGGCGTCCCTTCTCACCGTAGTCGAGCGTCCAGGCGTTGACGTACATGCCGATGAACTGATCGGCCAGGGCGTTGTCCAACCCGCGCCCGAACCGGAGGGCGTACGCCACCGCCTCCTGGCGATGCTCGAGCGCGCCTTGGATGCTCGCGCGTAAGACGGCGCTGAGCTGTCGACACACGTCGTCGCCGAGGTCCCGCCGGACGGTGTTGCCGCCGAGCGGAAGCGGCAGGTCCGTCTCCTGCTGCCACCACACACCCAGATCGATCACGTTGTGCAAGGCGAGCCGGCTGTAGGTCAGTTGCCCTTCGTGAATCAGCAGACCGGCGTCGACCTCGCCCGAGGCCACCGCCTTCGGGATCTCGTCGAACATCACCACCCGATGCGCGAACTCCCCGCGTCCCAGGCACAAATTCAGCGTGAGGAAGGCCGTCGTCATCTCGCCCGGCACGGCGATCGTCTTGCCGCGCAGGTCGTCGAGCATCATCGGCTCGCGAGCCACAATGACGGGTCCGTAGCCGTCGCCCATGCTCGAGCCGCTGTTCAGCAAACGATACTTGTCCTTCACGTAGGGATAGGCGTGGATGCTGATGGCCGTCACCTCCATGCGGCCTTCCCGGGCCCATTCGTTCAACGTCTGGATGTCGCGGAGGACGTGCTCGAACTCGAACGGCCCCGGGTCGATGAGCCCCTTGGCGAGCGGATAGAACATGAAGGCGTCGTCGGGATCGGGCGAATGCGCCAAACGAATGTGGGTGCGCTCGGACATCGTCAAACCTCTCTGAAAGAACTCAACGGTGCGTCTCCGGAGTGCCGTCGCGTGACGAATGTAGACGCTCTTGCGCGATGAGGCCACGACAAGACCAACGCCAGTCGACCGGCCTGAGGACAGGCCGGCTCTGAATGCAGCCGGAAACGCGTCGCGGGCGTCTGTTCCCTTCGCGCCCGGTTCGTCGTGCCGTATCTTCGACCGGCCTGAGGACCCGGCTTCGCCAAGGCTACGCCGCGGAAACCAGGCCGGCTCTG
>CAZKCX010000035.1:0-19654 GCA_964550865.1 uncultured Planctomycetales bacterium | reverse complement strand
TTCGAGGTCCATATCGACGCGGTATGAGTAGGCCATGTCCTCGTCCTCGACGACCGCCTTTCGGTAGGCGCGCGTCGGCTCGTAGGGCAGGTGCGGCTCCATGTAGTTGATGAACAGCAAGAGCGGCCTGTCTTCCTGGCGACGGTCGAGGCACTGGCGGACGACGTCCGTCGTGGGTCCGCCGCCGGCGTCGTAGAGGAACCACCGCCCGAGGATCGACCCGAGCGCGCCGCCATCGGCCACGGCTTCCTTGAAATACGACCACAGGCTCCCCCGGGTAACGAAGCTCAACACGGCGGGCTCGAGGAACGTGTCGAATCCCTGCGTGAGGTTCGTCCCCGGCGAGACGTTCGGGTTGTTCGAAAGGGCGATCGTCTGGTAGCCGCGCTCCCGCAGGAGCTCGGCGAGCGTGTGGAACTCGTCGTGCAGCCAGACGCGATTCCAACCCACGCCGTGTTGGGAACGATAAAGACCCGTGAAGATCGAGGCGTGGCTCGGTTCGGTCCAGATCCCCGGAGAGACGGCCCGTTCAAACAGGACGCCGTCGGAGGCCACCTGGTCGATATGCGGGCTCGTCGGACGTCCGTAGCCGTAGCAGCCGAGCCGATCCGCGCGGAGGGTGTCGAAGACGATGAGCACGATGTCGGGCAAGCTGCGCTGGGGCCGTGAGGAGGGTTGCCCGGCGGAGGCCGACCAGAAGCCGTCCGGGGATTGGACCCAGCCGCGGCTCCGCCATTGATGCCCGACTGAAAGCAGCGCAAGAACGATCGCCGGAATCACGCCGATCCGCAGCGCCCAGCGGCCAACCGCAGCGAGGCCCAATCTGCCGATGCGCGAACACAGCCACGCAACCGGCAGAAGAAGGATCCCAAACGCCACAAGCGACGTGGCGACGCCGAGTGGGCCCCGGGCGAACGCCATCTGTTTCTGAGCGGCCTCGCCCCAGAAGACGACGATCGGCAAGCCGACGAGGAACGCCGCCAATCCGACGCTCGCCGGTCCGACGCGTTGTGGCCGACCGACGATCTTGGCGAGGACCGCAGCGAAGAGACAAGCCAGCGCACCCACTGCAACCCACATTACGACATGCGAGAGGACGCCGAAGCTCAGGGCATCGAGCCAGAGCCGTCTCGTCATAAACTCCCGCTCGCCCCACATTCGAAGCAGGGGTTCCAGCGCGCCGATCACCGCCCCGCAGGTCAGGCCGACGGCAAGTCCCGCTAGGATCCAGGAGCGGATCGGCCGGCTCGATCGCGGCGCTTCGGGCATGGAGACGGTGTGCCCCCCGGGCTCTGAAGTCTCGTTCACGTCCATTCGCTGCACGTCCTCATGGAATTGAGTACCGGCGCGAAGTCGCGCGCTAAGCTGCTTTCAAGAAGGACTGAACCGTGCGTCAGAAAGACCTTGTATCTGGGTGGCCCATGGCTTTAGCCGTGGGGGACGCGAATCCCCGGTCGAATTCGTGGCCCCCACCTCTGAAGAGGTGGGCCACCCAAGCTTCGCTGACTGTCCAAACATTCTTGCGGATAGCGTAGATCGATCGCAGAGGAGCGCCTCCTTCGGTCCCTACCGCATCATAACGGAAAACCGGTGCCGTTTCCGAGCCCACACGAGAGCCCCGCCAAGCGGAGGGTTCACAACAGGGATCGGACGGCGTCGGCGGTCGGCATGGAGGGTTGCGCGCCGAACCGCGTACACGCCAGCGCGCCGGCGGCGTTGGCGTACCGGGTGGCGTCGAGCCAATCGTGCCCCCGTGCCCGCGCGACGGCCAGCGCGGCCGTGAAGGCGTCCCCTGCCGCCGTCGTGTCCACGACCTCGACCTCGTGGCCCGGCACGATCTCGAACCTGCCGTCGGAGAAGACGGCCGCGCCCCGCGCGCCGAGCTTGAGCACCACATGCGCCGCGCCGCGCCGATGCAGCGTCTCGGCGATCGCCCGCGGACTCACCGAGGACGCCTCTCCGGCAAGGAGGATGCCGGCCTCCGATTCGTTCGGGGAGACGACGTCCGCCTCGAAGAGCGCATCGGGCGGATCGGCCACGGCGGGGGCGGGGTCGAGGATCGTCTCCACATCGTACTTGCGGCACAGCCGGATCGCGTGGGCGACGGTTTCGACCGGCAGCTCGAGCTGGAGCACGCACGCCTCGGCCGAGGCGATCATGTCCTCCGCGGCGTCGACGTCCGTCGGCGCGACCATGAAGTTCGCGCCGCTCGCCACGCAGATCGCGTTCTCGCCGGAGGCCGCTACGACGATCATCGCCACGCCGCTGGCCTCCTCGCGGGTCGTCGTGACGAAGCGCGTGTCAATGCCTTCGCCGCGAAGTCCCTCTCCGAGTCGCGCGCCGAATGCGTCGTCGCCCACCCGTCCGATCATCGTGCACCTTGCGCCAAGCCGTGCGACGGCCACCGCCTGGTTGGCGCCCTTGCCGCCGGGGATCGTCTGGAAGTCGCTGCCCAGTACCGTCTCGCCCGGCGCGGGGACATGATCGCTCCGCACGACGAGGTCCATGTTGATGCTGCCGACCACGACGACGTTGGAACGATCTTGCTTTGTCATCTTCACGAAGTCCTAGATACGTTGCCCGGTTCGATCCTCATCTGTCGTGCCGCGCCCCGCCCGCCGGACCATCACGGTTGAACGCGGCTGTTGCGAGTACTGCATGCCAGAAACACCGCGACCATATGCCCGAGCCGCTTGTGGTGAGCTACGTCGAGCCGCCGGATTCATCCGGCGCGGCCGCGCGGCATGAATGCCGCGGCTCGAGCAGTGATAGTGGCGTATGCGGCCCTGTCCACAGTCGCACTACTTGCGAAAGACGGTCCTAGGGCTCATTCGGCTCCGCCCGCTTTAGGACGATCGTTACGAACGGCCAGGTCATCGTCGCGCCGACGAGCACGGGCAGCAGAAACTGGATCGCGGTGAACAGCAGCGCCGCGGCCAGCGCGGACGGCTTTCCGATCAGTGAGCTAAACAACACGACGAAGACCGCCTCCCGCGTGCCAAGTCCGTAGATGGCGATCGGCAGGATGCCCACCAGCACGACCACGGGGACATACGCGCAGAGCTGCCAGAACGGGACCGATTCGCCCAGGCTTCGCAAGATCATCGCCACCGAGACGAGGTGCGCGGATTGGAACACGATCGCCAGGCCGAGCAAGCGTAGCTTGGTCCCGATCGGTGTGTTTCCCAGGGCGCCCACGACCTTGCCGAGGGCGTTGCGTATCCGCTCCGGCAGCGGACGACTGGTATGCTCCGTGAGCCACTGGAACATGCCCGGCCGAAAGTACAGCCATAGCGAGAGGGCCAACGCCAGGAGGATCAACAGCACCCGGGGGCGCGAGACCTCCGTCGTCGCCACCGTCGGCAGCGCCAACAGCAACAGCGCGATGATGTTGATGACCTTGTGAAACATGACCGAGCCGAGGCCTTGGCTCAAACCCGCCACGGCGACGGCCTTGACGTACATGGCCTTGAAGATCTCTCCCGACTTGGCAGGCAAGAGCATCCGCAGCGGGAGCGAGGCGTTCTCGGCAAAGACCGCCCGACCGAACGACAGGCGATGCCCCATCGCCGCCAGGATCTGCTGCCAGACGAACGAGTTCATCACGACGGCCGCCAGCAGCGAGGCCGTCACCGCAAGCAGCAGAGGTCCCGGGCGGGCCTGCCCGACTTGGCGGAGGACCTCATCCACCCCCATGCGGCGGAACAAGACGACGTAGATCGCCGCCGGGACGACCAGCAGCATGACCGACTGAAGTACCTTGAGGACCTGTCGAACGGGAGAGGACGACGGCTCCGGCGCTTCAACCTGTTCCGGCGATTCGGCGATGATCGTTCGCTCCTCGTCGTGGGTTCGATCGAACAAGTATCCCGGCCGAGGTTTCCGGTCAAGGGGAAGGACCTTCCGAAATCCGCCTAACCCCGCCTCGCCGGCCGTGTCCAGCTCCATGGCGATCGGTGCACCGGAAGGCGGGGACCCACCTTAATCCGATAGCACCGCTCCGCAGACTCCACCTCAGCACGGGAGACGTGGCCATGTCCGCGCAACAGAACTGGTGGCAGCGATCCAAGGGCCGAACCGGTGGGGCCGTGCTGGGGCAGATCCTCGTCATCGCGATGTCACTCGCAGCCGGCTGCGGCACGGACATTGACCGCGCCGTCCCCTTCGGAGGGTCGTTCCGACCTTCGTGCGGCGGCCGCTGCGGCGACGACGGCTACGTCGTCTATGAGGATTACTACGTCGATGGCGGTGGTGTCTTCTACGAGGACGTCTTCTGGGAAGACATCATCTACGACGACGTCTTCTACGATGACGTCTACTACGACGACTGGGACGATGACTGGGGCGACGACTGGGACGACGACTGGGGCGACGACTGGGATGACGACTGGGATGACGATTGGGACGATGACTGGGACGACGACTGGGATGATGACTGGGATGACGATTGGGACGATGACTGGGACGACGACTGGGATGACGACTGGGACGATGACTGGGGCGACGACTGGTACGATTGATTAGGCCGCCTGCACATCGAACCATGCCGTCATACCCCGCGGTCTCCACGCCCGCAGTATCTCCACCTTTTCGCATCGGTTCGCCGAAATGCCGATTGTGAGATTCGCTCGGCACCCGTATAATTCAAATGGCGGCACAGTACCGCTCATGTCGTAGCGCCCATGCGGCTGAACAGATCATGTGGTCCCTGGACCTCCGATCTCTGACGAGCGGGGGCCGGATCACTTCCGGATCGGTCGGTAGGCTCCGCGGAACGGGTCCGGAACATGGCACGCCTGCTTTGAGGTTTCGCGATGGCCGGTGGTGGCTCAAGACGGACCGCTTTCACGCTCATTGAGCTGCTGGTGGTCGTCGCCATCATCGCCCTGCTCATCGCAATCCTCCTGCCTTCCCTGAGCGAGGCCCGCAAGCAGGCCCGGACGACGTTGTGCGGCACCCGCATCAGCCAGCTGGCCAAGGCGATCTTCCTATACGCCGAGGATTTCGACGAGACGCCGCCCTTCCTGGGCACGGGCTATGAGAACGTCGGGCATCTCGATCGGCACACCTACTACGACGGCCACACCGGTGAGTACTGGGCGTGGCTGGAAGATTGGATCATGCCCAACATGCCCGCGTACTGGTGCTCCGATTCGTCGGCCTGGCCGAACTACGCGCGGGTCCGCGAGGGCAGCCTCTTCGCCTACGCACGGTTTGAGGAGATCTACCTCTGCCCGGAGTTTGCGCGGGCCGGCATCGGCGAAAAGTCCCAGAACGTCTTCAACTACACGCGGACGGTGCTCGGGCGCAAGGCCTACGCCCCCGCGGCATTCCCGCAGGACCCGCCCTCCGGCGAGCCCCTCATGGCCGGGCCCGTCATGAAGCCCAGCAACATCCACTCGCCCGGCAAGCTGTGGATGCTCTTCGACGAGCAGTGGGACTTTCACTGCGCCGCGCCGGCCGAGACGCTCGGGGGGCATTGTGGTGAAGGACTCCCGGCCGGTGAACTGTACAACTTCTGGATGGTGATCGATCCGATCCAGTCCATCGCCGGGGACATGCTGGGCTCGTATCACGGTCCCGAGGGCAAGGCACTCCCTTTCGATGCAATCTCCACCTCCATGTCGGGCTCGCTGGCGATGTATGACGGGCACGTCGAGCTCTATCGGGACCCGCTGCCTTTCCGCGCGGCGGATATGTCCGCCGCCGACGTCTGGCAGGCCATCGAGCCGGCATTGACGACGATGGGCGATCTCCTCATTGAACAGATCTTCTCCCAACGGGGCGCCGACATGCAGCTCGAGGACATCGCCGCCGTCTTCATCCCGTAACGCCCCGGAGGCCAGAGGCGGAGCGAAACGATCGTTCCACCGCGATTTCAGCCGGCCATCACGTTTGCCGGCACGAGCGCACCATGGGACATGAATGCTACAAGTCACTTTTTAACAGGTATTTGTGCTACGCCCAAGGCCATAGCACATGGAAATCCGTGGTCGGGGATCCGCTGTCGTAGAACATCCAGCAGGGGCGTAATCGCCGGGAGAGCAGGAGAAAAAGCGCGCGTCCGGTATTGACAGTCTCGCGTTCTGGCTTACGATAGTAATAGACAGAGGCAATGGGAACCGGGGAACGTCTGTAGGGGCCTAAAGCTTGGGCTGATCCATATTTATAAGAGGCCCAAGGCAGTAAAAACCGATATTATCCTTTTCATAATCCCCCTGTGACTCCTTCCTCGACCCGCCACGACAATGGGTGTGATTTGCGTGTTCTGTCACATCCTCTAGGGCGCTGAGCCGTTATTCATAGTCCTTCTATCTCCTTCTCATCGGCCGCGCTCGGCATGAAACGGGTGGCCGCGTCTCGCGCGGCGGATCCCGGAGGCGGGTTTGGCCCACTGAGGTTCACCTTCTACGGTTCCCTGACGGATAGAGAGTGCGGTTCGCGCATCGCGCGCTCGGCCCGAGGTCGGCGTGCATGTTCGGCGTACCGCGGTATCACTGCTGTCGTCCCGTTTCGTGCGCGACGTCGCGCCGTGGGACGCCACAGGGAATGGTCTTGAAGGAGGACCTAATGATGAAGAAGAAAGGCTTTACACTGATCGAGCTGCTGGTGGTGGTCGCCATCATCGCCCTGCTGATCTCGATCCTGCTGCCGAGTCTCGCCCGTGCTCGCGAACTGAGCAAGCGGGCGGTCTGTGCGGCCAACGTCCGAGGCATCGGACAGTCGTGCAAGATCTACGCCAACGACTACAGCGAGGCCTGGCCCATCGCTCCGTCGGGTATTTCGCCGCAGGATGCAAACATCGCATTCATCGGCGACATCGGCGCACACCGTCTCAACGGTGACGTCGATCACGCGGATCCGTCGATCGGCATGTGTTTCTGGATCCTGGTCCGCGGCGGTGGGACGACGGCCAAGCAGTACTACTGCCCCAGCAGCAGCGACACGAGCGACTCCACGGCCAACCCGATGGAGTATTTTGACTTTGAAGAAGACAACATGGTGAGCTACGGCTACCAGTTCCCGTACGGCGGGCGGGCCATCCCCAACGAGGGCCTCGATCCCGGCTGTGCCGTCGTCGCGGACAAGTGCAAGAAGGTGCTTCGGCAGGCCACGGCGTGGCAGAACAGCACCAACTTCATGGGTGACTGGCGACCGGATGACTGGAAGCAGGTCAACTCCGACAACCACACCAACGGCGAAGGCCAGAACGTGCTCTACGCGGACGGCCACGCGGAGTTCCAGAAGAAGGCCGCCTGCGGTCTTCCGATGGAGATCCATCCCACTGACGGACCGAGCGATCCTCCCTACGAGCACGAGGACCTGATCTACTGGGACGCCTGGGACGATCAGCTCGACAGCGACGGCGGCGGCCTGGGTGGTAACTACATGCTGTCGGAGGTTGTTACGGATCAGATCACCTGGCCGGCGACGGCGGAGGACTCGGTGATCACGTTCGAGCGGACGGTTCGATAGTCCCGTTCGAGCGGACGATCACGCCGCAGCATCATGCGCAGAATCAGCGGGTCGTCGGGAGCACCCGGCGGCCCGCTTTTCTTTCTCTCCGACGGCACGCCCCCGCGCATCCCGAACCGACCGATCCCTTGGGCCCGGTACTGAACGACACAAGCTCCGGTGTTATCGGTCTCTCACCCGACTTTTCGGACGGATTCACGGCCGGTAAGTAAGGCCCGCCGCTCCCTCTTCCGATACACCCCACGGGGGAGTCAACGATAGCCGTGCGGACGATGAACGAACGGATCCGAGTGCTACACGTCGTGCCGGACTTGGACTTCGGCGGCCTTCAGCAGGGAGTGGTCCGCTTGACGCGCCACCTCTCGGCGGAGACGTTCGAGCAGGCCGTCTGCTGCCTGCACGAGGCAGGCAAGCTCGGCGACAGTGTCGACCCCTCGACGAACATCTATCAGCTCCGCGCGGGATGGCATGACCCCCGCTCGGCCGTTCGTCTGGCCCACATCATCCGCAAGTTCCGCCCCGACGTCATTCATACGCGCAACTGGAGCACATGGCCCGACACCGCGGCCGCCCGCATGCTCGCGCGGAAAGGCCGCGTGATCTTCAGCCTTCATGGGTGGGACGCCGACGCCCCGAGCAGCCGGTTGCGGGCCTGGGCCTGCCGACGGCTCGCGCGACGCACGGATGTCCTGTGCGGCGTCTCCGCGGAGGCCGTCCGACTCTTCTGCCAGGAGGTCGGCCTCGATCCCGACCGGTTCCATATCGTCCCGAACGGCGTCGACACGGCTCGGTTTCGACCGCGCTCGGATGGGATGGCCGTTCGTCACGAGCTGGGGGTGCCGCCCGGCGCCGTCGTCGTGGGGTCGGTGGGTCGGCTCGCGGTGATCAAGGATTACGGACTGCTGCTTCGAGCGGTCGCCGCCTTGAGCCACGAAGGGGATCGGCCGATCGAAATCGTGCTGGTCGGCGAGGGCAGCGAGCGAGCGCGCTTGCACGCACTCGCCGCGGAGCTGGGCATTCGAGACCGCCTTCACATCCTCGGCTGGCGAACGGACGTCGAGCGCATCCTCGGGGGCATGGACATCTTCGTGCTGCCCAGTCGACGCGAGGGGATGAACAACGCCGCGCTCGAGGCCATGGCGACGGGCCTGCCCGTGATCGCGACGGCGGTCGGTGGGAACATCGAGCTGCTGAATCATCCTTCGCGGGGCACGCTCGTGCCGCGGGGGAATCTGCCGGCCATGGCGCAGGCGCTGCACGATTGGATTCGCCTGCCCGCCGAGCGAAGGAGGATCGGCGCGGCGGCGCGTGACCACGTCCAGATGAATTACGGATTCGATCGGATGCTGCGTCAGTACGACCGGCTGTATCGTCGTGCGGCCCGCCCCTATCCGCAAGACCTCCCCGAGGGCGAACGCGCCTATGCCGTACCGGCCGTGAGCTGTCCGATCGGCGATCGCGTGCCCGCCCTCCAGGCCGCCATGGTCGCGCGAAATCCGTCCCGCTATCCCCTCCGTTGAATCGGACCCTACTGCCGTGTTTCACAAGTGCTGCGTTTATGGCAATGCTCATGTATGCCACGGTTGCTGCTCGAGCCGCGGCATTTATGCCGCGCGGCCGCGCCGGATGAATCCGGCGGTTCGGCGTAGCTCACCCCAAGCGGCTCGGGCCGTTCGGACCACACGCGGCATCCCTGGAACGATCCGTTAGGTGCACCCGTCGCCGCGGCACGGCGCAGAAGCGGGTTTGGATACGCCCCTTCCAGCGGCTAGAATGGAATGGTGCCGCAAACATCTGTCAGGTCCGTCCGGGCCTGATCACCACGGGCTGATGGAGGCAAGGAGTATGACTGGTCGCTCCGGGGTTCTTGCCGGTTGTCTTATCGTAGCGATTTCCCTTGTCGGGTGTATGCCGGGGGTGCTCGAATCGCTGCAGACGGAAAACAGACGGCCTGTGGCCTCGATCGCGGCGCCGGGGAGCGCGGCGGCGGGGCAAACGATCGTCCTGGACGGTTCCGGGAGCACCGACCCCGACGGCGATACGCTGCGCTACGCCTGGGTCCAGGTCGTCGGTCCGAATGTGGTTCTGGCCGATGCGAATCAAGCGACGGCCAGCTTCGAGGTCCCGACCGTCTCCTCGGACATGATCGCCTCCTTCCAATTGGTCGTGACGGACCCTGCGGGGCTGCAGGACACCGCCTCCGTGTCGGTTACGTTCTCGCCGGCTACCGTGCCTGAGCCGCTCGAGGCAATGGCCGGACCCGACCTGCAGGTCATCTCGTTATCCCAGGCACCCCTGAGCGGTGGATCGACCGGTGGCGTGGGGACGCTCCGCGCCTACATGTGGAGCACCGAAGCGCTCACCGCCACCATCAATGAACCCAACCAGCCCACCACGAGCTTCTCGGTCCCGGCCGTCGATGAGCGGACGGAGATCCCGTTTACGCTCACGGTCGTCGACGAGGCCGGGCAGACAAGCACCGACCAGTTGATCGCGACGGTGCACGTACCTCGGGTCCGCTTCAACATGACGCAGGGGGGCGCACCCCTGGGTGAATTCGTGGTTCAGCTTAATCCCGTCAAGGCGCCTCAGGGAGCGCCGAACTTCCTGGGCTATGTCAGCAGCGGATTCTACGACGGGCTCGTGTTCCATCGGACCATTCCGGAGCTCGATCCGGAACACACGTACGCCATCATCCAGGGCGGGGGCTTCGACCCCGCCCTGGTCGAAAAGACCCCGGGCGACCCGATCCCGCTGGAGTCGAACAACAACTGGAGCAACCTCCGCGGGACGGTTGCCTACGCACGGACGTTCGAGCCGGACTCCGCAACGTCTCAGTTCTTCATCAACGTCTCCGATAACCCCGGCTTCGACTGGGCCGGTGATTCCAACCCGGGCTACGCCGTCTTCGCCGAGGTCGTCGAGGGCATGGACGTGGTCGACGCGATCTCGCAGGTGCCGACCCAAGACCTCTCCGCCGCGTACGGGGGGAGCGCCGCATTCAAGCGGGTTCCCGTACCCCCCGTCGTCATCGAATCGGCCACGATCGAACCGGCCGGCTCGTACTGAGATTTCATTCTACGCACGCCCTAGGGAAATCCGTTAGAATATGGCCGTGAGTCCGTGAGGAGGGCGAAGCCTTGGTTGCGCGCTTCGCCCGGACGAGTCCTGGAGGAGGTTCCGATGACCACGACCGCCGAAGACCCCAAACCCGCCGGATCCGACGGCGATCAGAAGAAGCAGCCCGCCGGGCTGGAGGGCGTGACGGCCTGTACGTCGACGATCTCCAAAGTCATGGGCGAAGAGGGGGAGCTGTACTACAAGGGATATGCCGTTACCGACCTGGCCGAACACGCCTCGTTCGCCGAGGTGGCCTACCTGCTCTGGTACGGTCGGCTGCCCGGCGAGACCGAGCTGCACGCCTTCCAAGACATGTTCACCGGCGCGATCACGCTGCCGGCCGAGACGGCGATGATCTTGCGGATGTTCCCGCGAACGGCCACGCCGATGGAGATGCTGCGAACCGCGGTCTCCTCGCTCGGCCACTGGGACCCGGACAGCGGAAACACGAACCTCGACGCGTGTCTGCGCAAGGCGATTCGTCTGACAACGCGGATTCCGCTGCTCATCACCGCGCACCATCGGCTACGGAACGGGCTGGAGCCGATCCGGCCCATCCGCGGGCAGACCATCGCGTACAACATCCTCCACACGCTTCACGACGGGGAGCCGGACGCGTTGGCCGTCAAGGCGCTGGACGTCGCCCTGATCCTCCACGCCGACCACGGCATGAACGCCTCGACGTTCGCCGCCCGCGTGACGGCCGCCACGATGAGCGACATCTACAGCTCGGTGACCAGCGCGATCGGCACGCTGAAGGGCCCGCTCCACGGCGGGGCCACCGAACAGGTCATGCTCATGCTGGAGGAGATCGGTCAGCCCGACCGGTCCGACTCGTGGGTCCGCGACGCCCTCTCCCGCAAGGCGAAGGTCCCCGGCTTCGGCCATCGCGTCTACCGCGTGGAGGACCCCCGGGCGGGCATCCTTCGCAAGTGGGCCGAGCGCCTCAGCGACGAGATGGACGACCATCACCACCTGGAGATCGCCAGGGGCATCTATGAGACGATGCGGTCGCAGAGCAAGGTCTATCCAAACGTCGACTTCTACTCCGGCATCTGCTACCGCCTGATGGGAATCCCCACGGAGTTGTTCGCCCCGATGTTCGCGTGCAGTCGCGTCGTCGGATGGACGGCCCACATCCTCGAGCAGTGGAGCGACAACCGGCTGATCCGCCCGCGGTCGGACTACAAGGGCCCGCTCGGCCTCAAATTCATCCCCCTCGGGGACCGGAAGTAACCCCGGGACTCTGCGGTGTGGCGGACGGTGAGGACGGCACGCCCGGCGCCGGGCGAGCGGATACGGTAGGGCAGCTACGATTCGCCCACCCACGTTCCGTCCGGCGTCAACACTTCATGCGGCCGGAAGTTCGCCTTGTAGGCCATGCTCGGGAGTCCTTGGATGAAGTAGCCGAGGTAGTAGTAACACAAGCCCTCGCGCCGGGCCCACTCGATCTCCCACAGCGCGCTGAACGTGCCCAGGCTTCGGCGGTGCTCCTCCGGATCCCAGAAGAAGTACACCGTGCTGGCCGCGGTGGCCGAGACGTCCAACGTGCCGACGCCGACCAGCCGCCCCCCGATTCGATAGCAGGTCTCCAGCGTGTGCACCGGCGATGCGTAGAGGAAACGGTGCAGGTCTTTCAGGGACTCGCCCATGGTCCCGTCGTGCTGATAGCGCAGGTAGCGGACGTAGAGGTCGTGCTTCTCCTGCGTGAGCTCGGGCGCGGCGACGGAGACGCGGACGTCCGGATTCCGTCGCCAGACACGGCGCTGCGAGCGACTGCGGCGAAACGCATCCGTCCGCACGCGAATGGGCGTGCACGCATCGCAGCTCGGACAGCACGGACGATAGAAGAGCGAACCGCTCCGCCGCCACCCCATCTGCATGAGCATGTGGTAGTCTTCCGGGTCGAGCCGGCGCGTCAGGAAGACCTCCTGCTGGGCCGATTGATCCGGCAGGTACGGGCACGGGTGCGGCGGGGAAACCGGAAAGACGAGTTGGCGCAGGAATTGCTCCATCTCGATCGTCATTGTACCACCGGCGGGGGAGTCCCCTATATCTGTTTATCATGGACGGGTAGAATCCGTCTCGTGCCGTAAGGCTCCTGGGAGGCTTCACGAACAATATAGACGAGGATTCGACATGCGTACCGTGTGTTGCATGATTGGCTTGGTGTTCCTGGCTCCTTCGGCGATGGGGGCTGCCGCCGAGACGGACAAGCTCTTCCTCGTCCGCGAGGGGAAGGCCGTGTGCGTGATCGCCACCGACGCCCCCGAGGCGTTTGCCGTCGAGCGCCTCCGGCGATGGTTCGCCGAGGAGGCCGGCGCCGAGGTGTCGGTGATCACTCTGGCCCAGGCCAAGGCCGCGCAGGCCGACGTCCTGATCGCCATGGGAAACCCGTCGGATCTGGGCTTGACGACGCCGTCCGGTGCCCTCTCACCTCAAGGCTATCTCGCCAAACGATGTCGCGGGGACGGTCGCGATCGGGTCCTGCTCGCCGGCGGCGGAAGGGACGGGCTGCTGCACGCCGTCGTCGATCTGATCCACTGGCATCTCCGCGTCGAGGGCCAGGACGTCTGGCTCGGTGCGCTCGACGTCCGCGAGGTGCCGCGCTTCCGGTATCGCTGGCTGTGGACCTGGGACCACCGCATGGACTGGGGCGGGCCGGGCAAGCCGGGGAACGTCATGGGTGGCGGTGGCACGTTCGCCAAGCAGCCCGAAGCCTTCCTGATCGACTACAAGCGGTGCATCGATTACATGGCCGATCACAAGTTCAACGGCCTGATCATCTGGGGCTTCCTCCGCGACACGCACGGCGGCGTGGACGCCACGAAAGAGCTGTGCCGCTATGCGTCGCGGCGTGGCGTGCGGATCCTGCCTGGCGTGGGCACGAGCGGATACGCGGGCTACTACTTCGAGGGCGATCATCGGTTCAATGCCGGGACCTGGCTCAAGGAGCATCCCGAGCTCCGCTCGATCGAGAAGGACGGCAAGCCCCGCAATGCCCCCTGCCCCAGCAAGAAGGCCAACCAGGACTGGCTCGACGAGGGCGCGAAGTGGCTCTTCGAGACGTTCGACATCGGCGGCGTGAATCTCGAGATGGGCGACTTCTTCGTCTGCTACTGCGACGACTGCAAACGAGCCCGCGCGGCGATCGAGTCCGACGAGCCGGACTACTACAAGGACATGGCGATCTCCCATAGTGTCACGCTCAAGACCATGCGAAAGCTCGATCCGAATGCGTGGCTCAGCTACGCAACATATACCGGCTATGACGCCGGCATGATGACCTCGCCGCCGAAGTTCCTCGCGATGATCCCCGACTACGCGATCTGCCAGTGGACCCTGACCCGGATGGCCCGCAAATGGCCGGGCAGCGTGCGGCCGATGGCCAAGCACAACATCGGCTACCTGCACTGGTGCAACACGTCGACCCACACCGAGGACGACTTCTACCTCCACCGCGTTCGGGACATCTGCCGCGATGCGATGGCCGCCGGCCATGAGGGGCTGGACACCTACGGCGAGCTCTCGCCGAACCAGCCGAACGCCGAGCTCTTCTACCTGGCCTGGGAGGCGTGGCTGTGGGAGCCCTACATGACCGTCGATACCTTCGTCGACCGGCGGCTGGCCCGACTCTACGGCGGCAAGCGAGCCGCCCGGAAGCTCCTCGAGATCCTCCCGCTCGTCCGCACGAAGGCCGAGCGCAAGGAGCCGGCGAACTGCACGAAGGCTCGGTCACTGGCCGAGGAGGGCAAGGGCTTGGCCGAGGCATCCGGCCATGCGCGCTGGGACCGTCTGATTGCGGCCATCGCCCAGCACGAGCGTGCGGCCCAGAAGGCGGCCGAGGAGAAGCGCAAGCGTGAGGCGGCCGCCCGCGCGGGCAAGAAGATCCACGTTAGGAGCGTCAAGGCCAGCGACGAGGAGACGGGGCCGAAGAAGTGGACCGCGGCCAAGGCCATCGACGGCAGCGTCGCCGAACCGGCCGGCTATTGGCTGACGAAGTACAGCCATCCGAAGCACGCGTGGATCGAGCTGACGCTCGCCGAGCCGAGCAAGGTCAATCTCGTCTCGATCTTCCATCAGCTCAACCCCGCCCACTATCGAAGCCTGGACTATGCGATCAGCGTGCGGGCGGACGGGAAGTGGAAGCAGGTCGTTGCCGTCAAGGGCAACAAGCAGGCCGGCTGGGTGGCGCATCGCTTCGACCCGGTCGAGACCGACGCCGTCCGGCTGGACATCACCAAGAGCGCCTACGGCAACCGCATGGGCGTGGGCGAGATCGAGGTGCGGTGTGCGGAGTCGGGTTAGACAAGCCCGCCACGCCGTCTTCCCGATCGTGATGCACAGCTGAATCACTCGGAGTCGTCAAGCGTACAACGGACTCCAGGCCGCCCGATCTTGCTTGCGGAGTGAGACCTGCGCCCCGAGACCTCTTTGCTCACGCATACCCCAACGAACGGACCCATTCGCCACCGCGTCTCGTTACGATGTCGAGGCACGGGTCGTCGAACAGCATCCTCCAATCCCCCACGACTCCCTTCCGGAAGAAGGAGGATCGATCCTCCTGCCCGGGCCGGCGCCCACCCGAGAGCTTCTCGAAAGACGCACCCTCCACACACGCCGTGGCGGATTCGGCCGAGTCGTCCACGCCGAGGAACGCCAGCAGGCGCCGAGCCATCGGCTCCGGCTCGGCGTGGAGATCCTCGTAGCGCACCTCGAAGTAGCGATGCGGCTCCTTCTGCCCGATCGACCGGGCGGTCTCGATGTAGTTCAGCCAGTGGTGCGTCATGAAGTGTTCGACGTACCCGGCCAGGTCGGGGAACTGCTTGGCGAAATCCTCGCTGTGTGGCCGGAGCCAATTCGACGTGATCGCGTCGCGCGGGTCGCGGATGATGTGCACGAACCTCTCTCGAGGGAAGAGCCGCTCCAACACGGGCATGAGGAGTGCGTGCTCGGGCATCTTCTCCCCGACGCATCGGACCGACCGATCGCCGATCGCATTGCTGAAGAATATCCCGACGCAGGTCACGAACAAGTACTCGAGCTGCTCGTCGGTGAAGTCGAGATCGTGGCCGGCGTAGTGGCTCCGGTTGTATGTGCCCAACATCTGCCGGAGCAGCGGCAACAGCACCGACGAGAAGCGGCCCTCACCGCGACAGACGACCTCCGGATGTGCGTCCAACAGGTGCTTGAGCCACGTCGTGCCCGACTTCTGGCAGCCGACGACGAAGAAAAGGTCCTTCCGCAGCACGGCCTTGATCCGGCTATGCATGCGTTCCCACGCCGGGTGAAGCGGCGGGGCGACCTTCGCCGGGGGGGCTGGGCATGGGCGTCGGGTTGCCGCGACTCTGAGGTCATCCTGGGTTGTACCTTCTGAATTCGTCAGGGGTCTACAGCTCGAACTGGCTCCGCTTCTCGTCGTCCATGATGTCCGCCAGGCGCATGCGGACGTAGTCGTCGTCGATGATCACCTCCTTGTTCTGCGCCTCGGGGGCGTAGAAGGCGATGTCCTCGACGACCTTCTCGACGATCGTATGGAGGCGACGGGCGCCGATGTTGCTCAGCTGCTCGTTGGCGCGGTGGGCCATGGCGGCCATCTCGTTGATGGCGGCCTGCGTGATCTCCAGCTTGATCCCCTCGGTGCTCAGCAGGGCCTCCTGTTGCTTGATGAGCGCGTTCTCCGGCTCGGTCAGGATGCGGACGAACTCCTCCTCGCCCAGGTCACCCAGCTCGACGCGAATCGGGAATCGCCCCTGGAGCTCCGGCATGAGGTCCGACGGCTTGGACTGCGTGAACGCCCCGGCCGCGATGAAGAGGATATGGTCCGTCCGCACCACGCCGTGCCGCGTGCTGACCGTGCTGCCTTCGACGATCGGCAGCAGGTCGCGCTGCACGCCCTGCCGGCTGACGTCGGGCGTCGTCATCGATTCCGTCCCGCAAACCTTGTCCAACTCGTCGACGAACACGATGCCGCTGTTCTCGGCCCGTCGAATCGCCATCTCGATGACCTTCTCGCGATCGATGAGCGACTCGGCCTCCTGATCGAAGATCTGGCGGCGGGCCTCGGCGACCGTCATGGTGCGGTCCTTCGGCGTATCGGGGACGAGCCGCTCGAACACGTCCTGCAGCTCGGGCGGCATGTCGCCCGGCGAGACCATCGCCGTAATGGCCGTGACGGGAGAGGCCTTCTCGCGCATCGTCAGCCGGACTTCGCGATCCTCAAGTCGGCCGTCGCGGAGCTGCGCACGAAGCTTCTCACGGGTGCGACGACGCCGTTCGGTCGTCTCGCCGTCCTCGTCCGCGAAGGCGTCGTACTCGCCGGACGGCAGCAGGCTGTCGAGGATCCGCTCCTCAGTGAGCGACTCGGCCCGGCCGCGGACCACCTCGGTCTGCTCGGCCCGCACCATGCTCACACTCAGCTCGACGAGGTCGCGGATCATGCTCTCCACGTCGCGCCCGTGATAGCCCACCTCGGTGTACTTGGTGGCCTCGACCTTGATAAAAGGCGCGTTGATCAGGCCGGCCAGGCGGCGGGCGATCTCGCTCTTGCCCACCCCCGTCGGGCCGATCATGATGATGTTCTTCGGCGCAACCTCTTGGGCGAGCTCCTCGGGGAGCTGCAGGCGTCGCCATCGGTTGCGGATGGCCACGGCCACCGCGCGCTTGGCGTCCTCTTGGCCGATGATGTAGCGGTCCAGAGCGGCAACGATTTGCTTCGGCGTCAACTCTTGCATGGCGTAATTCGGCTTGTTGGCGTAGGCTTCGGCATTGGCATTTGCGTGCATCGTCGTGTTTGCGTCGACAGACGATGACCCTATCACAAGCCCGTAAGACCGGCAAGACAACACACCGCAACCGGCGAAGAAGTGCCGCATATGATAGGATGCGCGGGTGCGGGCCCCGCGCGAAGGCGAAAGGTGGAACCCATGCCGAGAGCGACTCTACTCAGACGGTTGGCGTGGTTCACGATTCTCGCGATGCTTCCCGGATGTCAGCAGGGCAGCGGGTCGAAGCAGAAATCGAGCACCCAGCCCGAGCCAAACCAGGGCAAGGCCGTCATGCAAGAAGAGGCCAAGACCAGCCGGCCCGAGACCGAACCCGCCAAGCCGCCGGCATCGAGGCCCGCCGATCCGAACGTCTGCGTAATCAAGATCCAGGACGTGACCGACAAGCAAACGGGCTGGCTCTACATCGAAGCCAAGGACGAAGCGGACCAACCCGCCTCGGCCATCGGCAGGGTGGCCGGCAAGCGGAAGCTCGTCGTCAAGACGGAGAACGTCAGGTACATCCAGATCAACCTGCCCAAGGCCGGCATGCCGGCCAAGCGGAGCGTGATCCTCAAGATCGACGGCCAGGGCATCGAGATCACCGGCCGCTACGGACCGATCGGGCGCTTCGAACGCTCCAAGCAAGGCGTGTGGGAGGCGAACCGGAAGGACTGGACGAAGCGGAGGTGGTAAACCCGTCGCGGCTTCTCTCGTCACCGGTCACTTCAACCTTAGGTAGTGGAAGCTGAATCCGGGAGCTCGATTCCGTAGACGCGTCGGATCGCGCGATCAAGGCTCTCGCCGAAGGGCTCTTCCGTATCCGCTTGCCCCTCGCGCTTCAAGCGGCGCTCGTCGGCCTCGAGGACGGCCCGGCGCAGGCTCGCGGCGGACGAGGCGAGCCGCGCCAGCTCGGAGACGCTGATGCCTTCCTCCTCGGCCAAGAGCTTGGCAATCCGACAGGCCAAACGGTGCGTCATCAGGTCCATCTGCGCTTCGCGCGCGGGAGCGCCCTCCTGGGCCAACAGGGCACGAGCGAGCAGGTCCGCGTAGCCGATGGCGTGCACGTGCTTCACGCCTTCGGCATAGTGTCGGAACGTCTCGAGATCGATCGAGTGCCGGCGCCCCAGCGCGAAGTGCGCGTGAACGGCCTCGACGGTGTCCAACGGCGCCTCTTCCAGGATAAGGGCCTTGTCGATCTCGATCCGCACGCGCAGGGGCAATGCGGCGATGGTGTCGGCGTGCGCACGGGCTTGCCGCGAACCCGACATGGGCTTCGTGGCTGAGGTCGTCTTCCGCGTCGCCGCGGAACGGCGAGACGGCTTCTTCGTCCTCGCGGCCGCGGACGTCGAGCGCTTCGGCGACATGGCTCAAGCCCTCAAGGCAACGTCGTCCGTGCACCGATCCGCCAACTCCACCCCCGAGGGGCTCAGGCGGAGCATCCGTCGTTGGTCTCGGCGCGGATCGGCACCGGACCGAACTCGCGTCTCCAGAGAACGTACGTACCCCTTCTCGATGAGGTAGGCCACGTCCTTGTGGAAGTAGTCCCACTCCATGTGCGGAAACGCGCCCAGAAGCGCCCGGAAGAGCACGTCGGCCGACAGGACGGCCGGGTAGACCACCTTCAGGATGACCAACAGCTCTCGCCGGATCTGTTGGATCGTGGTCGGATCATTGCGCGGGTTCATCGTGCCTCCCCGGTAGCGGCGTGCCGTTGCTCTCGGCATGGACTTCGATCAAGGCGCGAGTCAGGTCAACCATCGCGCGAGTTGCGTTGGCGAGTTGGGCTCCGATGCCCTGCAACCCGTCGAGCTGGCTTCGGACCTCGGCCATCATCTCGGTCAGCCGCTCCAGTTGCCGACGCGCATGCAGGGATTCCCGGAGCCACTCCTCCTTGGTGGTGTAGCTCCGCTCGACCTCGTCGAGGCGCTCGCCGACGCGGCGGACGTCCTCCTCGATGATGGTCATGCGCTGGCCCCCACTGACCTGTTGCTGCTCTTGGGCTTGGCGAATGGCCTTGAGATAGAGCGTGATCATCGTCAGCGGGATGCCGACGAGCGGCGTCAAGGCCCCGATCAGCAATCCCGTCGTCGTCCAGTCCGGTGCCAACGGTTCGGCCTCCTCGTCGATGCCCGCCCCGCCGCGCCCGCGTCCCCCACGCACGCCCGCGACACATCCCAACAAGGGGGACGGCGAACGGTACGCTCGGGCTCCCGCGCGGAACGTTGTCGGCTTCCCACCGGTCGTTTTGGGCTTGACCTGCTATAATGCCGCCTGGTGGGTCCCTCTCTCGG
>CAZKCX010000034.1:0-19694 GCA_964550865.1 uncultured Planctomycetales bacterium | reverse complement strand
TCATGCCGCGCGGCCGCGCCGGATGAATCCGGCGGCTCGGGCAGGTAGTCGCGATCCTTCTGAAATGCAGTACTAGCACTACAGCGCAAGGTAGTGGCTTCTGGGCGTGGGCACCCCCTCTGGCGCTGACGAAAACGCCGATCAAGTCTGCGATTTGGTCGACCTTGCGCTGTAGTCCTAGCCCGGTGGCTGTTCGTCTAGGAAGAGGCTAGGCCCGGGCCGAATGCCCGCAAGAAGGCCGCTTCAGAACGAATCACGGACAAGAGGCCCGTGCTCCGTTGCCGCCGCCTCGGGCAACGGATTGCGGCCGGTTTTGTGAGAGGCGGCACGTTTGTTACCATGAACGGATTGTCGCCAGGACGGGTGGCCTGGGGACGACCCTGAGTTCGGATTCGACGTGTAGGGAGCTTTCTCCGTGAACGGACGCATTGGCTTCGCTCGATTGGGGGGCATGGCCGGCATCGGCGTCTTGGCGGCGTTTCTCGTGGGTTGCCACTCGTCGGTGCGCTCGCCCAAAGTCTTCTTCTTGGACGGGGCCGGACACTTCGGCGCCGGCTTCACCGTCCGCAGGGGTCTGGAGAAAGCGGGCTACATCGGCGCGTTCGAGACCTTTCAGTGGAGCAGTTGGCTCGGACCGGGGGCGGATCACCTGGTGGTCGCCCGATGCAAGGGAAAGGCGACGCAGCTCGCCGATCGCATCACGGAAGCCCGGAAGGACTTTCCCGACGGCAAGATCTACGTGATGGGTCTCTCGGCGGGCACGGCGTTGGTCCTGACGGCTCTCGAGAACCTGCCCGTCGACGTCTATGTCGACGGCGTCGTCCTGTTCTCGCCCTCCGTCTCGGCCAATCGCAATCTCGTACCCGCCCTTCAGCACGTCCGCGGTCCGCTGTATGCCACGTGCAGCCCGCACGACGGGATCCTGTCCGCACTCCCCGTAAACGCGGACGACGGGACGGGTCCCCCCGCCGGGCTGGAGGGATTCACCCTTCCGCACGGTCTAAGCGAGGAGTTCCGAGACGAGTACCGAAAGGTCGTCAACCTCCCATGGCGACCGGCGTACGTGGGATTCGGCTGGCGGGGTGGCCATGTCCAACCCACGACAAGCTCGTTCGTGGCCAATGTGATCGCGCCGCGAATCTTGGGAGAGGGGGCCTACCCGCTGGATATCCCGCTGGCGGCGACCGCCACGGCCGGGCGAACCCACCGAAGCCGGGTTCAACGAGACATGACTCCGTTGAGCGGTTCGAGCCGGGAGGTGGCACCGTGAATCGGCTACGAACCGTAGCGATCGGGGGATGGCTCTGTGCCTTCGCGATCACCGTGGGAGGGTGTGCCTCCGGCAAGTCGGCAAGCGAGGCCCGGCGTGCGGAGATGGCCGGTGACTATCACCGCGCGTACGACCTCTACTGTCAGGCGGCGTCCGTGAACCGAAACAGCAGGATGATCGGCCTGGCGATCTCCCGGGTGGCCCCCCAGGCGGCCGTCTACTGGGAGAACAAGGCCCATCAGGCGGCGGACAGTGGGGACTATCGTGAGGCATGGCGATGCTTCATGCGTGTGCTGGAGATCCGTCCGGATCATCCCTCCGCGCCCCACCTGATCCGGAGGCTCGAACGAGACCATCCCGAGGAGATCGAGCCGGAAAAGCTGGCGTGGCTCCGCAAGGAGCTGATCCGTCGCGGCAAGCCCACGACGGCCCTCGCACGGCTTGACCCGCAGGCGCTCAAACCACCGCAATCCAGGAAGGCCTCGGGGCGGAGCCCGCATCCGTCGGTCCCCAAGCCCGCGGAACGTCGAGCCGAAGCCTCTTCGCCCGGACCCAAACCACTCTCACGGCCCCAACGACGCGTTCAACCGTCGCCAAGCATCTCGGCGGAGCCGCCCCGGTCGGCGCCTCCGGTGACGGGAACGACTCGTCCAGACCGTCCTCGCTCTGCGCGGGCCCGTTCGCAGAGGCGCACGGAACTGCCGTCCCCGAGCGGACCCGTGGTCCGTCGCATTCCCTCCTCCCGACCGGGGGCGCGCAAGGCCTCAGCCCCGACAAGCCGTCCACGGACCGTGGCCCGGAAGCAGAAGCTTACGAAAAGCGAGCCACGGCAGACCCACCTGATGGTCCGCACGTTGAGCAAGGAGGATCGACGCTTCCCCCGAAAGGCCGCGCTGCTCGACGGGCTGACGGCCGAGGTCCGAGACACGGACGACGACCCCGATGCCGATTTCAACGTCTACCTTGCCGGCAAGCGGATCGCCAAGCGCAAGGGGATCGAGATCGGAGAAGCGACCGTCGTCCCGGGTCGAAGCGGGCGCGTCTATCGACTCGTCCTGCTCGACGTCACGCACGAACGACACACGATCCGCCTCGGCGTCGAACCAATTCGCACGCGGCGAAGTCGGTGAAACGGCCCCTCCCCCAGGGCGAACCCCGTCGGCGCAGGCCGCATCTCCTGTCACGCTTCTTGGGCGAGTAGAATGAGGGTATATGTCGTGATGTATTGCCCGAGTACCGTCCGATAACCCGTGCGGAATTCCGCCCATCTCGCCGATATCGAAACGGAGCCCAGGCCGCACCGCTTGCCGGCCAGAACAGTAAATTACTTTCCATAAGCATCTTATCAGCCTACCACCGGACCATGGCGGCTTTCCGTCAAGTGGGCATTAATATTGTGCGCCGCGCGGCGGAAAATTTCCCAGATTTACAGTGCATAGGTGTAGACGGGCCGATTTCCAACGGTATAATGTAAGGTGAATCGAGGGTACGAACGATAACACTACCGTGCCCGAGGGCGACCACCAGCGTCGCCGAAATCCTAACAAGCTTCCACTCGCTGCGGCACCCTCTGACCGCGCCAAGTTTTTCGGGGTGCCGCACGCCTTTTTTTACGGATCCCCACATTTCGCGCTATCCTCGCGACAGTCGGAAGCCAGCGGCTTCTGTACGGCCTCCGTCCGGGATACCTCACACCTCTGGCAGGCGACGGCTCAACCGTCGGGCAAGCAGACCGCCCCACGCGTCCGTCGCGCAAAGACACTCACCAAGGGATCAGGCGTAGGAGATTGGGCGCGTAGAGATGAACGCCCCAGACGTTGTACCAGGCCGCCCAAAACGAGATGACGCTCGCGGGAATCAGGACGTACGCCACCCACCGCCGCAGGTAGATCGCCACGCAGAGACCGGCCGTCGCCTTGCCCACGAAGCCGATCATCGGGCCGACGAAGGGCCCGAAGAAACGCGAGACCCAGTTCACGACCGGGTGCAGCTCCTCCGGTGAATCCAACGTGAGCATGAAGTAGGTCGTGCTCAGGGCGTCGCACAGCAGCGCGGCAAGGAAGACAACGATGAGCAGGCGATGGCTGCGGAAGAACCCTTGCCGGTTACGCGTGAAACGATCGACGACAGCGGACACGGACAATGGTGTGCCCCGGGTCTTTCCCCGCCAGACGAGCTCAGCCGCTGTGATCGTTCATCGTCAGCTCGTGGAAGTCCGCCATGAGCTGCTGCGTGACCGGACCGGGCTTGCCCGTGCCGATCGGTCGGCCGTCGATGGCGGTCACGGCGATGATCTCGGCGGCCGTCCCGGTCAGGAAGCACTCCTCGGCCACGTAGAGGTCGTGCCGAACCAAGTTCTTCTCGACGACGGGGATCTTGCGCTTTCGCGCGAGCTCCATGGCGGCCTCGCGGGTGACGCCCTCCAAGATCCCCGCGCTCGTCGGCGGGGTCTCGATGCGGCAGTCGCGGTAGATGAAGATGTTGTCGCCCGTGCACTCGGACACGTAGCCCTCATGGTTGAGCATGATGGCCTCGGGGGCCTCGGCGTCCTGGCCCTCGATCTTGGCCAGGATGTTGTTCAGGTAGTTCAGCGACTTGATGCGCGGACTGAGCGCGGCCGGGTGATTCCGGATCGTCGGGACGGTCACCACGTGCATGCCCTTCTCGTACAGCTCCTTCGGGTAGAGCTCGATCTGGTCGGCGATGATAAAGACCGACGGGCACGCGGTCTTCGTGATGCTCAGGCCGAGCGTGCCCACGCCGCGGGTCACGACGAGCCGGATGTACGCCCCGCCGTCCAGGCCGTTGGCCTTGAGCGTATCGTACATCGCCTGGGTGACCTCTTCGGGCGTCATGGGGATCTCGAGCCGGATCGCCCGGGCGGAGTCGAACAGCCGGCGTACATGCTTCTCGCAGCGAAAGATCTTGCCGCCGTAGACGCGAATGCCCTCAAATACGCCGTCGCCGTAGAGCAGACCGTGGTCGAAGACACCGATCTTCGCCTCGGAGACGGGCACCAACTCGCCGTCGAGCCAAACCTTGAGATCCTCTCGCGGCGCGAATTCGTTCGTACGGTTCTCTAAGTCCATGCTTTGGTCCGCCACCCCTTACGTTGTCCCGTTCGTTTCCACCAGCACACCGGAGGCCGAATCGCAAACGGCAGGGAGAGGCTCCTACGAGGCGGTCTTCATCCGCCCGTCGACGATCTGAACCGTTCGATGGGCTTGTTCGGCCACCCACGGATCGTGGGTGACCATGACGATGGTCTGGCCCTGCTGGTTCAGTTCCTTCAGTAGGCCCAGGATTTCCCGGCCGGTGCGAGCATCCAGATTACCGGTCGGCTCATCGGCAAGCAAGACCTCGGGGTTGTTGATCAGCGCCCGGGCGATGGCCACCCGTTGCCGCTCGCCGCCGGACAGTTCCGACGGCTTGTGCCGCAGCCGGTCGCCCAGGCCGAGCTGCTCGGCCGTTTGGGCGGCGCGGTCCACCAGCGCTGCCTGATGCCCGAACCACCCGCCGACGGATTCGCCCACCATGGCCGGCAGGAGGATGTTCTCCACCACGTCCAGCTCCGGCAGCAGGTGATAGAACTGGAAGACGAACCCGAACGCGCGGTTGCGAAGCTCGTTGCGGAACGGCTCGAGCGCCCCGCCGCGGAGCCGCGCGGCGAAGGCCGACTGCTCGGCCGCCACGCGATCGATCACCGGCACCTCCCGGATGTCCTCCGGCTCGAATAATGCCTGCCCGCGAAAGACGACCTGTCCGCGCTGGGGCACGTCCAGCGCGCCGAGGATGTGCATCAACGTGCTCTTGCCGCTCCCGCTCGAGCCGACGATGGCCACGAACTCTCCCCGATGCACCGTGAGCGAGACGCCGCGGAGCACCTGCAGGTCGACACGGCCGAGCGGATAGCTCTTGTGCACGTCCTTGGCGGTCAGGATGCCCTCGTGGCTACTCATACCGCAGCGCCTCCACCGGCCAGGTCCGCCCCGCGCGAAGGGCGGGGAAGGTCGCACCCAACACCGACGAGAGGATCGCGACCACGAAGATGACGGCCGCCTCCTCGAACTTCACCGTGTTCGGAATCACGTCGAAGGTGTACACCTCCGGGCTCCAGATCCGCAGGCCCGGATGCAGCCGCGCGATCCAATCCTGGATCGAGTTGATGTTGTGCACGAAGACCGTGCCGATCCACAGCCCCAGGCTCGCGCCGACCAACCCGATCGCCGCGCCGTAAGCCAGGAACACGCCCGCCACGCCGCCGGACGACGCCCCCACGCTCTTGAGAATGCCGATGTCGCGCGTCTTCTCCGTGACGATCATGTAGAAGATGCACACCACGAGGAAGATCGCCACGGCCGAGATCACCGCGAAGAGCGTCGTGACCAGGATCTTCTCGTTCTGCACGGCCGCGATGAATTGCGCCTGCTGCTCCTCCCAGGTCTTGATCTCGACGCGGGCCATCGGTCGCCAATCCCGGTCGTGTGGCCACGCCCGGGCGAAGCGCTCCCATTCTTCGAGCAGCTTGTGTTTCCAGAGCAGGACGTCGCGGCCCTCGGTCAGCTTGATGAGCACCTGCGATGCCCGTGGGCTCGTGGTGCCCGTGCCGTCGGCCAGCTTGAGGGGCCCCATGTCCATGATCCGCTGGAGCTGCGCGAACTCCATGTAGACGCAGACCGAATCGATGTCGTACACGCCCATCCGCGAGTCGTCGACATACCGGAGCTTCAGGCCCACCGGGCCCTGCCGACTGAACGCACCCTCCGTCGTCAGCGGCAAGACCGACACGGTCATCACCGCACCGCGCGGATAGTAGCGCTCGTACTCCCCGCTGGCCTGACGCGTCGCGACGAGGTCTCGCCCCAACACCACGCCGTATAGCTCCGCGCCGGAGTAGCCAGGCCGCTTGCGGATCTTCGACAGCGTCTCGATCGGCCCTTGGAGTTTGCCCAGCATCGCGTTGACGTCCTCACAGACGGACTTGTCCTTCTCGGGGATCTTGTCCGTCGCGTCCATCATCCTGCCGACGAGACCCTCGAACTGCTTGGCGATGCGCCCGGCCTCGGGCGCGGGCGATCGCTCGAGCTTGCGGATCATCTCCTCGACCTGCTCGGCCATCCGCAGCATTCGCTTGACCAGCGGCGGGTCCTCGTCGGGACCTTGCGCGGGCTCGGTCGATGCCGTCGACGGCCCTGTGCTCGCAGGGTTCGCCTGGCGCGCCGCGGGATCGACGGGAACCGGCGCGAGGTCGTCGTGGCTCAGGTCCGACTCGTACTGGGGTGTGCCGGCCCAGTTCCCGGCCGCGGCGTCCTCGCCCAAAATCTGCAGACCCGCCTCGACGGACCGCAAGGCATCGTAGGCTTCCGACAGATCGCTCCCGCCGTAATGCAGGTAGTCACCCGGTCCGGGGTAGTCCATCCCCGGAAGGCGCTCGTATTTCTCGAGCTCCTCCGGGTCTTCGATGCGCTCCAGACCTTCCGCCCGGGCGGCCTCGAGCTTCGGAGGGAGTCTCGGAATCCCCTCCGCCCCCCAACCCCAATAGGGCTGCTGCTGCTTGCCGAGGTGTGTCGTGCCGGGGTAGTACTTCTCGAAATTCAGGCTCTCGCCGAAGCGCGTGACGTTGACGCTCTCGTGCATCCGAACGCCCACGACGCGAACCATGTTCGTGACCTTCGAGACGGGAAACCGCAGCACGCCGTACGTGTAGATCACGGGCGTGGCCTCCCGCACGATCGGCTTGCCGTCCTCGTCCTCGAGCTGCTTGATACGCTGGATGAACTCCTCGTAGCCGGCGAAGCCCAGCAGCGAGTTGTTCGCCATCACCAGATCGCCCAGCAGGCCCCGAGACCGATCGCGGACGAGATCCAGGAAGCCCCCCATCACGCTGATGACGATCAGCACCATCGCCACGCAGAGCGTCACCGCCCCGATCGCGAAGAAGGCGATGCGGCGCTTCTGGAGCAAGCGCGTGGCCATGAAGGGCGCATAGTGGCGCGTCGCCCCCACGTCGCGGCTGATCAGCCAGCCGAGCCAGTAGATCACCGCCATCACCGCCAGGGCGACCAACGCCAACCCGGCCGTCAGGGCAATGCGATCCGGTCGCGGGGATTCGCCCAACAGGCACGCGGCAAGCAGACCCGTCGGCGCCGCGAGGCGGATCACGAACACGCCGGTGCGGAGGGCGACATGCGGAAGAACCGTATGAACGCCCGGCCAGCGGATCATCGTCATGATCGCCAGCAGCAGACAGCCCCAGAAGATGACACATCGCGCGATCTTGTCGAGCTGGAACGCCGCGGGGCTGTAGTACCACGGCAGGCCGGTCAGCTTGCGCTGGGTCCACTCCGTCAACTCGCGGAATCGCGTGTACTTGGCGTCCGGGTTCTCGCCCGTCAGGCGCGTGTAGTCCTGGAACGCCGCGACGTTCTCGTTCTTGACGGCCATGTCGTACAGAAAGGGCAGCAAGGCGTCACGGCGGGCCTGGAGCTCCGGCGGGAGCTTGAGCACAGGCGTCCGCGTGTTCCGCTCGAAGAGCTTGATGCCCGGCATCTCGTAGCCGAGCAGCGTAAGACCCGTCTGCGCGTTGAGGGTCGTCACGAAGATCCAGATCGCCAGGTGGACCCAGACCGCCCCCACGATGCCCTGCAGGACGGCCGGGGCGTCGCCGATCTGCCAACGCCCGATGCCCTTCGCGCCCGACAGGGCCGCGCGATGCAGCGCCACCCAACACAACACGAGGACGGCAAGCGGCCCGAGCAAAACGAACAACGGGGACCCGACGAAGATCCACGGCTCTCCCCGCGTGGTAACGAACCGATGAATCCAGATCACTATCGCCGAAGCGCCCGGCAGCAACGGGAGCAGCACGAGATCGACGATCAACAGGTATAGCAGCGGATACAGAATCGGCGGGATCGCTTGCCGACCAAACGCAAGCAACAGCCACGCAAGAGCCGCCCCCATGATCGCCAGCGCGGACCCTCCGGCAGCCATCGCCAGCGAGACCCCCGCCGCCGCCGCGCGAGAGGACTCCTCCCCGCCTGCGGACGGACCTTCCTGCTGACCGCTGCGCTGGGCGAGCCAGCGTCCAAGCGGTTCGGCGCCCAGGTCATGGACGATGTAATACGCGGCGCCGATCACCGCCCGAATCCCGTGCGAGAGCAGCCATCCCAAGAGCCATGCCGGGGCGGCCAGGATGAGACCCTTCCGCCCTGGCGCGAACACGAGCACGATCGCGCTCACGGCCATGATCGCCTGGATGCCGATCGCCAGCTCGCGCGAGCCGTGGAAGAGCAGGCCGAGGGAGAAGTACGACAGCGCCAGGCAGGGCTTGACCGGCAGGGCAAACCCCCAAACGACCGTGCTGCTGAAGGCCAGGGCGGCGATGATCGCGTAGACGCCCGTCACGACGCGGGTCATCCCCGCCCGATTGGGCCCTCGCTCCGCGGAGACGTAGAGTTCGAAACAACCGATCGCGACCAGCGGCAGGACCAGCGGAACCACACCGAGAAGCCAGGATGCCGCGACGCCCAAGTCGGACTGAACCAGGAGCCCGATGAATCCCACGACCGCCACCAACGCCATCGCGGCGTGCACGAAGCCGTGCATCAGGATGACCGCGCGCTGGACGTTCAGGACGATCTGGCCGGGATCTGGCGATCCCCAACCGGCCGTGTCACCTCGTCGTGATGCGTAGGACAGTGTTTCCATGGGCTTACGACGCGTCCGCCCCCTCGGCCTTTGAGGGGCCTTCGGCCTCCGGGGATTCTCCGGCCTCCAGGACCGCCGAATGCGTCCTTTGCAGTGGGAATAGGATGACGTCGCGGATGCTCTTGCAGCCGGTCAGCAGCATGACGGCGCGGTCGATGCCAATGCCGAGCCCGCCGGCCGGCGGCATGCCGTATTGCAGCGCGAGCACGAAGTCCTCGTCCATGACGGCCATCGTCTCTTCCTGGCCCTGGAGCTGGATGCGGAAATTCTCCTCCTGGATCGCGGGGTCGTTCAGCTCCGTGTACGCGTTGCCCAGCTCCATGCCGCCCGCGGCGAAGACCTCGAACCGCATCGCCACCGACGGATCGTCCGGCCTGCGACGCGTCAGCGGGCACAGCGGCGCGGGATAGTCCCGCACGAACGTCGGGTTGATGAGCTTCGGCTCGACGATCGCCTCGAAGACCTCCTGCGTCACGACCGCGTCGTCGAGCTTGCCGTGGTCGATGCCGAGATGCTCGGCCTTGGAGCGGATGCCTGCCACATCGCCCATCTCGACGCCGGCGTACTCCTTCAGGCAATCCGCATACGTCCGTCGCGGCCAGGGTGGCGTGAAGTCGATCTCCATGCCGTCGAACTGCCGCTTGAACCCACCGCCGATGGCCTCGATGGCGGCGGTGAACATGCCCTCGGTCAGGTCCATCATGGTGTAGTAGTCGGCGTAGGCCTGATAGACCTCGAGCATGGTGAACTCGGGGTTGTGCTTGGTGCTGATGCCCTCGTTGCGAAAGTTGCGGTTGATCTCGAAGACCCGCTCGAGCCCGCCGACGAGCAGCCGCTTGAGGTACAGCTCAGGGCTGATCCGCAGGAAGAGGTCCACGCCCAGCGTGTTATGGTGCGTCGTGAACGGCCGGGCCTCCGCCCCGCCGTAGATCGGCTGGAGCATCGGCGTCTCGACCTCGAGGAAGTCGCGGTCCGTAAGGTAATCCCGAAACGCATCGATGATCGTGCTCCGCTGGACGAAGGCGTCGCGGACCTCCGCGTTGGCGAACAGGTCGACGTACCGATGCCGATACCGCCACTCGACGTCCGTCAGGCCGTGGTACTTCTCCGGCGGCGGCCGCAGAGACTTGCACATCAGCTGGAACGAATCGGCCCAGACGGTGATCTCGCCCACCTTGGTCCTGCCGATGCTGCCCTCCACGCCGATCAGGTCGCCAAGATCTAGGAGCTTGATCACAGGCCACACATCCTTGAGGGCCTTCTTGCTCAGGCCGATCTGGAGATCGCCGCTGCGGTCGCGCAGCGTCAGGAAGCACAGGCTCCCGAACATCCGCAGCAGCATGACGCGTCCGGCGACGCGGGCACGCTCGCCCTCGGCCGTCTGGGCGTCTTCCAGGCCCAGCGCCTCGGCCCGGGCGCGGACCTGCGCCAACGACTCGGTATCATCGAACCGACCGCCGTACGGGTCCACGCCGAGTTCGCGAAGCCTCTCCAGCTTCTTCACCCGGTCTTGATAGTGCTTCTGTTGGTCAGACAACTCGCTCACGGTGTTACTTCTCGAAAATCGGGCCCAAGGGGAAAAGCGGCATGGTAACCGCAAGCGACGGAAGGTCGCAACATCCCCCGGGCAAACCCTCACCCTCATGCCCGCGCCACGTAGCCCGACGACGCTCTCATGACCCCGAGCATACCCCCGTCGGCGGACGGTCGCGGTCCTCACCGAGGCGGATCCTGCCGGTGGCGGCGAACGTACCTTGGGGAACGCACCGGACCACGCCGTCGCGCCCTGCAGACCGCATCGAGCCGCCAACGCGAAGACCAACACGATCGCCCGGCGTTGCGGGAACCAGGACTCACGGATAGGCTATCGATCGGCTCGCAGCGGATCGACCGCGGGCAGACCGGACCGAAGGGCGGGACGCGCTCCCTTGCCCTCGAATACGAAAAGGCAACGAACTCCACGCGGAGAGACTCCCCCATGCGACGGACATGCAAATGGCTCGGGACTTGGACCCTCGGCTCGCTCTGCGCCTTCGGGCTCGGCGATTGCGGAGATGCAATCGGCTCGTTCTTCGTGGACATCATCGCCACGCTGATGGGCAAGACACCGTAACGGCTTGCCCCGCCCCGCGTCCGTGCGCCGCCAGCATAAGAGTATGAGCGTAAGCGCATCGTGGGTGCGTCTTGACGTATCCTATCGTCCCCAATAGCGGCCCGTGACGTAGCATGGGCATGCTTGTCGCGGCGTAGCATGGCGAAGCCGGATTGCCCATGAGTTCCCGACGTGCGATCCACAGCAGGTGAACTCACGGGCGAGACGCCCGTGCTACGGGAACGCCCATCCGGCCGACAGCCCAGACTGTCCCCCCCCCAACGATTGAAGGTGAGCTCCCCAAGGCTTGAAGGCCACGGGCGCCCTCGCGATAATGGGAGGACTTGGCGCAAGCGATCGGTGGTGGCCGGAGGAATCGCATCCGTCAGAGGAGGAGCCGATGCTCGTCGGCGTGCTTTCCGACACGCATGACCGAATGCCCCTGATCCGGCAGGCCCTGGAGCTGTTCGCCGACCGCAACGTCGAGGCCGTAATCCATGCGGGCGACATCTGCTCGCCCTTCGCTGCCAAGGCCCTCAAGGACGTCGAGTCGCGGTGCCCGCTCTACGTTATCCTGGGCAACAACGAGGGCGAGATGGCCGGGCTGAAGGGTGTGCTGCCGAAGCTCACGCAGGGCCCGCTGAAGCTCGAGTGGGACGGCCGCAAGGTCCTCGTCCACCACTTCGACCAGTGGTGCGACCCGACGGACATCGCGTGGGCGGACGTCGTCGTGAGCGGCCACACGCACGAGGTCGTCAAGGAGGTTCGTGACGGCACGCTGTTCCTCAACCCCGGCGAGTGCTGCGGTTGGGTCAACGGGACCTGCACGGTGGCGTTGCTGGAGACCGACGAGCCCAAGGCCGAGATCATCGAGCTAACGCCAAAACCCTAGTCCTAGTCCTTTACCGAGGCCGAGCCATGCTGAGTATCTCAAGTCGACCCAAGACGTCACAGGGGAAAGCGGCCCGGTCCTGTGCGAGCTCACGGAGGGCCTTCGCCCTGGCGGGTCTGGGCGTCTCGCTACTGGCCGTGACGGTCGGCTGTGTGGAGCGCACAATCACCATCAACACGGCCCCCGACGGCGCGCTGGTCTACTTGAATGACGAGGAGATCGGCAGGTCGCCCGTCAGCAAGAACTTCACCTGGTACGGCGACTACGACATCGTCATTCGCAAGGAAGGCTACAAGACCCTCAAGACCCACGCCAAGATCCTCGAGCCCTGGTACCAGGTGCCGCCGCTCGACTTCTTCTCCGAGATCCTCTTCCCGGCCACGCTGCGCGACACGCACTACCTCGAGTACGACCTGGAGGAGCAGGAGTATCCGCCCCACGACGAGCTGGTCGAACGGGCCAAGCAATTCCGCGAGCGAACGCTCTACGGCGAGAAGTAGTCTCACGCATCTCCGGCTCAGCCCCGCCCGCCCGCGACGAGTCGCGCCGATCACCCTCGATTCATAGCCGGCCTGTCCTCAGGCCGGTCAGACCGATCTGGGTACCCGGCTTCGCCGCGGCAATCGGCCCGGCTTGACGCCAATGGGTACCAGCTCGGAGCAACGCTGCACACAACGAAAACGGGCAGGCGTCTGGGAGGACACCTGCCCGCTTTGAAAGATCAAGAGAGGTCCGTCGGCCCGCGGACGTCTGGCCGGCGAGCTGCCGGACCGGCCACTCGCTACGGCTCGACCTGGGGCTCGGCCCCGTAGATCAGATACACCTCACCGGCGTTCGTGTTCCCGAGCGGGCTCGCGCTGACCGAGCTGATCAGGATGTCGTCGCGGCCGTCGCCGTCCACGTCGCCGGCGGTGGAGAATCCTCTCGCCCGAACGCCGGGGTTGACGCCGTCGAATGTCATCCCACCGCCGAGGGCGTCGCCGCTCGCCTTGCCCACGAAGACCACGCCCGGCACGTCGCCGGTGATGACGTCGGCCAGACTGATGTAGCCCGTCAGCGGTTTGAGCGTGCCCGGCGCCTTGTTTCGCTGGCCGTAGATCAGGTAGACGACGCCGGCATTGGTCAGGTCGTCGCCGGCATCCACGACGCCGTCCCCGTTCACGTCGTCCTTGACGCCGTCGCCGTCGAGGTCGATGCCGTTCGTGTCGAGCGTGCCGTCTCCATCGGAATCAAACTGCGGGGTCGCCGAGGGCGCCGCGATCACGAGATCGCCCACGCCGTCGCCGTCGAAGTCGCCGGCGGCCGCCGCCGCCGCGCCGGCCTCGTCCCCGGCACTGATCCCGTTGAAGACCACGCCGAGGGCCTTATTCGGGTCGCCCGGTGCGGCCTCTCCCGGTCCATAGGCGATGTCGTCCAGGTCCCAACCCCCCGCCGGGCTCGCCCTTTGGGGACCCCCGTAAAAGAGGATGACTTGGCCGGTATTCGCCCCGATGCCGCCGGCCGTCGACCCGGGATTGCCGAAGACGGCGTCGGTGAAGCCGTCGGCGTTAAAGTCCACACCGGAGGGGACCACCGTCCCCAGAGCGTCCCCGACGTTGCCGTTGATCTGCACGCCGGTCCGGATCCCGAGGTTCAGCTCCGCCAGATCGAATCGGAACGGCTCAGGCATGCGGACGTAGAAGACATATCCCGCGCCGGCCCCGCCGTTGAATCCGGGGGCACCGATCGCGAGGTCGTCGAGGCCGTCACCGTTGAAGTCGCCCGCTTGCCCGGTCGCGACCTCGCCCAACGACGACACCGGACCGAGATTCGCGCCGGCATCCGGCCCGATGATCACGCCCGTCCAGCCCATCGTCGGGTGACCGTAGTCCCCAGGCAGGGACATCACCAAGTTGCTCGGCTTCGCCGTAGTCACGGGGCGCTCCCACGGTGGCCATTTCAACCCGGAGACGCGTTCAACGATACCGCTGACGTAGACAACGCCGGCTCCGGCGCGCGCGGCGGGCGCGAAGCCCAAGTCTGCCGGATCGATGGTTGGGGACGAAGCCACGAGGGCCCCACGCCACCAATCGATCGTCGCGCCGAAGTCGGAATCCTGCTCGTCTCCCACGATGCGCGAACCGTAGTTGTAGGACTGACTACCTTCCAAGTAACCCGTGTTCAGGCAGCGGTCCATCGGGATCGGATCAAGGAAATCCCCGTCGCCGGCGCCACCATTGCCGTCACCGTCTACCAGCAACGTGTTCACACTGTCCCAGAAATACTGGTTGTTCTCATCGTCCTTGAACTCGTCCAGCACACCGACTCCCAACGTCGGCACCGGCCGCGGCCCGGCCATATCGTTGTCATCCGGATCGAGTCCGGAGGGGTGACTCCACCCCTCGACGTCGGGTTCACGCAATCGAATGTAGTGCAGCGTGATGTCGCCAGCGTCCTGCGTCGAGACCTCCTCGGCGGAAGGCTGGGAGAGGTTCGTGTACTCGCCCGAGTAATGCTGGCCGATCTCGTCGAGCCGGATAACCTGCTCGAGCGGAAGAGGGGAGCTCTGATTCAGGTTGTTCATGCTGCGGGCGATCACCACGGCGCCACGGCGCATCTGGCCGGCACGCACGATTTCCGTCAGGTAGCGGTTGTCACTGGTGGCGGAGGACACGCTCTGGCTGTTGTGGACGTAGGGCATGCCGAAGGCGATCTCCCCCACGCCGTCGTCGTCCAGGTCGGGAATGAACGCGGCCGACTGGATGCCCTTGGGGTCGTCGTCCGGAACCAGAACCTGCTGCGGGCCCACGAACAATGCGCCGCGGATGGTCGACCCGACACTGTTCAGGCTGAGGATGGCGATGTTCGGATCCGTCGAGAGGTTCCACGCCAGGACGGACTCGGTGAATCGTGTCCCGTTGCCGTAGATGAGGTACGCGTCGCCCACCGGCGCGGTCCGATATGGCTTGGCGAACTGGGCCACCACGAGGAAGTCGCTGAAGCCATCGCCGTCGAAGTCGCCCACCGGCGCGACCAGGCTTCCGGCACTGTCATAGAAATCGAATCCCGCGAAGACGAGACTATCACGGGTGCCGTCCTCGTCCAGGTCTCGACCCGCATTCCCCATCCAGAACGTGCCGGACACGCGCGGCTTCACGGTGATCACCGTGTACAGCGGTGACTGCTGGCCCTCCACCGGCGCACCGAGGATGCCCGTTTCCTGGCCGGCGTAGTCCTGGATCACCCTCCCGTCATCATCGACGTAGAGATAGAGATAGTAGTTGCCGAACGGCACCTCCGTCGTCTTGAGATCGAGCGTGACCGAGAAGCTGAATGCGCCGTTCAAGTTCGGATCCGATACGGGCGTGGCCGCCGAGACGCCAGGGATCTCGGTCTCGTTCGTGCTGAGCGGGACCGTGTCCGGATCGAGGTACGCCTTCCCGGTGATGTCGGCGGGATTCGTCGACTCGAGGTTGTCGACCGTCCACTTGATGAATAGCGTGTCCCCCGAGGCAACCGTCACGTTGGTCTTCGGCTCGTTGAGCATCAGCGTGGAAACGCCCTGGATCTTGAACGTCGGTCCGTCCACCGTCTTCGTCCCAATCGTTACGTTCGGATCCGACACCGCCGTGAGCGTGGCCGTCATCTTCAGCTTGAAGGACTTCCCGACCTCCAGGCCGCTTGTGTCAACGGCCCGCGAGCTCGACGTGATCCCCCCTTCGTAGATGATGCCCGTCTCGGGACCA
This sequence comes from uncultured Planctomycetales bacterium, assembly GCA_964550865.1. Taxonomy (GTDB): domain Bacteria; phylum Planctomycetota; class Phycisphaerae; order UBA1845; family JAFGLZ01; genus JAFGLZ01. The sequence goes on along the minus strand of CAZKCX010000034.1, from coordinate 4,005 downwards.
CCGACTTCCTCGTATTCGACGACGAGGTCCCCGCCGTTCGCCGGCGCGGTGACCTTCCATTCGACGTTCAGCAGCTCGCCCTGGAGAACGATGATCGCCCCGTTCGGATCCTCCTCGGGATGGATGAAGATCTCGTTCGGGTCGTTGCTGAAGACCTTGTCGGGGTCGTAGAGGACGACGCGAGCGGGGGAGTAGCCGGCGACCTCGGGGTTGACGCCGTCATTGGCGGCCACACCGACGTACCAGGCCTTCTTGGCCTGTCCGCCGGTCGCAAGGGCGCCGCCGGCCGCCTCCGGATCGAACATGTACGTCAGGGTCTCATTGGGCGTCCAGTCGATGCCCGAAGGCGCCGTGTTCGGGCCCGCGAAACCGTTGTTGAACGAGAAGTCCGTGTCGAGGAAGAACTGCACCGAAGGAAGCGGGGATCCCGTGGTGTAGTCGGTATCGAGAATCCGGAACTCGACCAGGATATCCTCGCCCAGGTAGGCCTCCCTGCGGGTGGACGGCTTGTTGACCAGAACGGTCTGCGGGGCGTCGATGATGACGTTCCCCGGGGCATAGCCCTCGAAGAACCGACCGAGATCATCTCGCACCCGCACGCCAATCCGGTAGGAGCCTGGACCGATGCGACTCAGGGTCCACGTCAGGTCCTGCCGCTCGCCCGGCGGCGCCGTGTTGTCGCCGTTTCCATCCGGAGTGATTGGCTGCTCGCTCCCTCCGGCCGCCGAGACGTAGAACAGCTCATAGGTGTATTCGGCCGCGGATCCGATGATCTCGAAGCTGATGTCCACCGTGCCTCCAAGAGACTTCCGGACATCGCTCGCCGGGGCGAGAACGTTGACACGGAGGTCCTGCACGTGAAGCATCCCCAGCGCGTACGCCGAAACCGTATTCGATCCGTCGTTGGCCACAAGCAGAATGTAGTACGAGCCGGCGGGGATCTTCTTGGCCTTCACGTCGAGGTCGTAGTAGCTCTTGCCTGTGTTCAGGCCGGAGTCGACGGGGATCAGCGGGTTGGCGTCGGTGGTCCGATCGGCGTCCAAGAAAATGCTCAGGCTGATCGGATCGCCGTCGGGGTCGGTCACGGTGTAGGCCACACGCACGACAAAACTGGGATAGGAAGGCGAATTGGGATCTGTTTGGACAGAATTAGGGAAGGGGACCTTGACATCGATGGTCGGCGCCTCGATGGTGATGGTCGGCCTGCCCCCGATCCCGGGGATCCCGGGCGTCTGCCCGGGAAAGCAACCCATTGTTTGAACTGCGGTTACCACGCCTCCGATGACCGCCGACACGGCGATCACACTCCGCAACCGAACACCCAGGCGCGTGACCATAATCCTCTGACCTCCCGAATGTGAGACCCCGGTTTCTCGGTCTAAGGAGGAACCGAGCTCGGATTGAGGGTAATCCGTTGGGTGTACCATGCCTCCCCGGATGGGGTCCGGTTGGTGAAATAGCGGTCCCCATCACTCCGAAATCATTCTAGGCCCGCCACTTGGGCAAGTCAATGCGGGTCGGGACGGCAACCCCGGTGGCGATAACATCGCCATGGATTTCATCGGCCAACCCGCCCCATAACCATGAATCGCGAGCATACTTACGCACCGGGCCGAGCGGTGCGAACCCGCGAGAAACCCTCCCCCAGCGCCGCGAGGAATTCCGTTTCAGCCGAAAATGAACCCCCATGAGGCGGAATCCATGCGGTCTACAGCATCAGCGCCTCCGGCCCCCCGCGATCCGGTGGACCGTCAAGGGCCCAAATCGACGCTTCTCCGGGGCTCAGGACCGCTGCGGCGCACGTGCGAGCCGGGTCGCTGGCGTCGGCCGACAGATCGCCCCATCACGACCGCCCTGCTGGTCGGCCATGGTCTGCATGAGCGACGAGGGCGTTGCCTCGCCTGCGAGATCGTGGAGCAGGCGGTTCATTCGGTTGAGCCGCTGGAGGGTCGAACGGTTCGGTCCCTCGGCCTCCAACCCGATCAGCGCCGGAGTGAGGTAGTGGTTCGCGTGGGCATAGAAACCACCGGCCGGCGTGATGACCTCCGCCTGCGTGGCCGTCGTCTCGACGTCGACGATCTCGCCGTCGGCACCCGCGAGGTAGTAGTTGTGCCCGCTCATGCGTCGCGACAGGGTGATCGCATTCACCGCCGCGGCAAGCGAGGTCTGTGCGAGTGCGTGATGGATCAGCGCCAGGTACATCACGCCGGGTCGCGGGTCGACGACCACGACGGCCACCGTCCAGAGGATCACCATCCCGCGGACCGGCACATCGAGCGGGACGATGAGCAGCCAGATCGTCAGCGCGCCGCCGCCGCACAGATTGATCGCGATCGCGCCGCCCAGACCCAACCCGCGGATCCCTCGCGGCGCGCCGTAGAGCTCCAATACCAGAGCGACCCCGATGCCGAAGATCACGGCGCCCAGGATGCTCGCGTAGAAGTAGGTGCTCGTGGGAGGCAATCCCAGCAAGTCGATCAGTCCCGCCGGGAAGCCAAGAAGGATCGCCCCGAGAGCCAGATTTACGACCGCGTCGATCGCCAGCAGCAGTCTGTGTTTGCTTGCCATGACGTGGCGTCCCGTCCAAGGGCGGCAACCGTCCGTAGACATGCTACCAGGGAGACGGGCGACTTCACCAAGGAATCTTCCCGGATCGCAGCAGGTCTGCCGCTGCCATCGGCGTCGGCGTTCGCGACGGAGCCGCCGCCGGACTCTTCATCCCTCACTCACCGCATCACTACGGCGCGGTCAGTGGGGCGGCGTAGGCACTGACCCCCTTCTCATGACAGAAGCGGTTGTCCCGGGCTTCTTCATGACACGTTGCGTCGCCCGCTCAGCCAAGGAATGGTCGCCAAGGCACGGCGACGAATCCTCCCAGGTAGTACCCACCGTGGCAAGTCGGTACACTGGCTCGGATCGCCTCGGAGTCCAGGCCCACCCGGGCTCATCCGCCCTGAGCAACGAACGCACCTTTCCCGGTGAGCGAACTTGATTCCCCCGGCGAGACGCGAGCGACTCCAGACGGCAAGGAGGAGTGGACGGGGTTCCGTCCGTACGATGAAGAAGAAGCGAAGCGCCAAGCCGACGCCACACAAGAAGGCGAAGACGTCTTCACGCAGGAAACCCGCGCGTAAGCCCACAACGCACCGCAAGCCCGCCGGGGGCAAGACTGCCCAACGCAAGAAGGCCAAGCGCGGCGCGTCGAAGCGAAAGACCACGCAGCCGAAAGCCCCCGGTGGCAGGGCGAGCGTCGCCAACGCGTCCGCAGCCGACGGTAAGGTGAAGTGGCTGACGGTCGTCGGCGCCCGCCATCACAACCTCAAGGGCATCGACGCGAAGATCCCGCTCGGGCGGTTCGTGTGCGTCACGGGCGTCAGCGGCAGCGGCAAGAGCTCGCTCGTCAACGACATCCTCCATCGGCAGCTCGCGCGGGACCTCAACGGCGCCGAGAACGTCGATCCCGGCGCGCACACCCGCATCAACGGCAAGCAGCACCTCGACAAGGTGATCAACATCGATCAGTCGCCGATCGGGCGGACGCCGCGGTCGAATCCGGCGACGTACATCAAGGTCTTCGACCAGATCCGCGCGCTCTTCGCCAAGCTGCCGGATAGTCGCGTCCGCGGGTACAAGCCGGGGCGCTTCAGCTTCAACGTCCCGTGCGGGCCGAAGGGCGGCGGACGGTGCGAGGCGTGCGAGGGAAACGGCGCGACCCGGATGCAGATGGACTTCCTGGCCGACGTTTGGGTCACGTGTCCGGTGTGCAACGGGCTCCGCTTCGGCCGCGAGACGCTGCAGATCCGCTTCAAAGGCAAGAACATCGCCGACGTGCTGGCCATGGAGGTGGCCGAGGCGCTCGAGCACTTCCAGAACATTCCGAAGATCCAGGCCATGCTCCAGACGCTGCACGACGTGGGGCTGGACTACGTCAAGCTCGGGCAATCCTCGACGACGCTCTCCGGCGGCGAGGCCCAGCGGATCAAGCTCTCGCGCGAGCTCGCCAAG
>CAZKCX010000033.1:14374-19798 GCA_964550865.1 uncultured Planctomycetales bacterium | reverse complement strand
GGCTGCGTTGGCTGCCGCAGGGACCGCGGCGCGACGCACCCTCGGCGTGCGCGAGGTGAACAACAAGATGGTCGTCAGGCCGGCAGCCTATAGCCCGGCGACCTGACGCCCATCACACCGAGTATCCCACACGGGATTGTGCACGCCGGGTGGCCACAAACGCTCGGCACGAGGCAACGACGTAACCCTCGGGCGAAGACGAAAGGCGCTCTTCGCCTCAAGCCAGACGAAAGGCGCTCTTCGCCTCAAGCCATACGAACCATCGGTGTGGGCAAGGACGCCCGCGCCGATCTCCACATGGCGGCTGGATGATGTTGTCGGTGGGCAAGGTCCTCGAGGCCACCCACAGGCACAACCCTTTCCTGTCGCCGACGGATGCTCCTCAAGCGCGCCCGCGCAATCCGCTGCAGGGTAGACGACCCGCCGAGTGGCACGCCTCGCAAGAGCGAAAAGGCAGTCAGCCCGACTCGAGATCCTTGGCCGAGTCCACGCAATACTGCGACCACGGCTTGGCCTCAAGCCGCTCCTCCGAGATCCGCTTCCCGCAGTGCCGACAGATGCCGTAGCTTCCGGCATCCATCCGCGTCAAGGCCTCATCGATGGCCGTCAGCAGCGCCCGCTCCGATTCGGCAAGGCCCTCCGCGAGATTCCACTCGTAGTTGTCCGTGGCCTCGTCGGCCGGGTGCGTCGGCGCGTTCGACGTGCTCCCGCCCCCGCTAACGCCGCCGAGGCGATCGGCCTCTTGCTCGAGCTGCGCGTAATCGCCGGCGATCTCCTTGCGCTTCTCCTGCAAGAGGGCCCGGTAGTGCTCGATCTGCTCTTCGCCGAGCGGTGTCGGCGTATCGGGTACGTCCGTCATGGTGTGCCCCTTCGTATTCGCCTTTCGCGTCTATGTCTTCCGGGCGGGCTCCGGCCAGATCTGGCGCAGCTCCTCGGGCAGCATCTTCTTGATCTTGTCGATCTCGCCCTCCGAGACGCGATCGCACAGGATCTTCAGCGAGGCGTCGATCGCCTGCTCCGGGGTGATCTCCGGATGATCCGAAAGCTCGGCCCGAACGGCCTCCGTGAACTCCTCCGGCGATCGGATCCTCGACGGCTGCTCCGACGGCCTCCACCCTTCGTAGTAGAGCCCGCGGACCAACATCGGCAGCTGCGCCCCAAGATGGGCCGCGCCCTCCGCCGGCAGTCGGTCGCGAATGACATGCAGCACCGCCCGAAGCATCTGATAGGCCTTCTGTTCGTCGTCGCGGCCGGTGTGCTGCATCAGATCGCGAAGCCACTCTCGGGTCTTCTGCACCGTCCTGTCTATGAAATCAGCAGGATTCGCCTGGGACATGGTTACCTCCTCGTTCGTCTGCTCGCCTCATCCATCAAGACACCCGAGGCGGCGCACGCTCGGGCAAAAAGCGCGACCGCTTCCTCCGTCGGCATGCCTACCGCTCGTACGTCCCCACCAGCTCGCCGGCCACCAAAACGCGGTCCCCCATCGCATCGAGCACCTCTCCCTTGGTCGCCCCGGCGTCAAGATCGAGCGGTTTGTCCAGGGCGTAGAGCTTGAAGTGGTAGTGGTGCACCCCATGGCCGGGCGGGGGCATCGGTCCACCGTAGCCGGTGGTCTCGAAGCTCGTCTTCCCCTCGAGCGCGCCCGCGTTGCCGCCCTCGGGAAGCTCCCGCCGATCGCCGGGGATCTTATAGAGCACCCAGTGCACCCAGGGCTCGGCGCGGGGGGCGTCCGGATCGTCGCAGATCAACGCGAATTCGGCGGCCTGCTCCGGCACGTCCGTCCACTTGAGCGGGGGCGAGACGTTTTCGCCCTCCCCCGTGTACTTCTTCGGGATTCGCTCGCCCGATTCGAACGCCTTGCTCTTCAGCGTCAACATCGTGATCTCCTTTGGGCAGGTCGTCTCGCGTCGAGCACGACTGTCCCCTCCCGAGCAGACGCGCGACCCCGCCCCTGTCTTCTACTGCCGGCTCTATTCGCCTTCCGCCGGCTCACTCGCCATGATCTCGACCTTGTATCCGTCGGGATCGAATAGAAACGTCTGGTATCGGCCGAAGTACATCTGCGGATCGGTCGTGGAGAAGCCTTCCGCCTTGGCGGTTGCATGGACCCTGCGGACGTCTTCTCGCGTCGGGACCTCCAGGGCGAAGTGCTGATGGATCACGGCGTCGCCGGGGGCTCGCCCCTCCGTCAGGACGATTCGCGACGGCCTGGATTCCTGGTGGTCGGAGGTGCAGATCCACGTTCGCCTTCCCTCGCTCTGGCCTTCTCGTACGCGAAGGCCGAGCACGTCCCTGTAGAATGCAGCGCTCTGCGACAAGTCCCGCACGCGAAGGCTCACCTGTCCGATCCCCAAGATGCGTACGCCGGCAGACTCCATCCGACATCCCCGTTCAGATACGAGAACAATGCCGGAGGCGGCTGAGAAGACCCTGAATTTGGAATAAGGATTCGCTAATCCCCTGAAGGAGAAGGTCCGGCGGGAGGAAGCTTCGCCTCGAAGACGGCCCCGCCGTCAAGATGGTTGCGCGCCGAGACCGTGCCCCCGTGCGCCAGCGCCACCGCCTTGGCGATCGCCAGGCCCAGCCCGACGCTCTCGGGCTTCGCGCTCTTGCCCCCGCCGTTGCGGTACCGCTCGAAGAGGGTGTCCAGCTCTTCCGTGGGGATGCCCGTGCCGTGGTCCCGAACCGAAATGGAGATCTCGTGCGGCGTGGCGGACAAGACGATATCCACCGCGCCATCCGGGGGTGAGTGCTGAATCGCATTGCGGAGGAGATTCTCGACCATGGCCGTCAAGAGGTCGGCGTCGCCGTGGAGCGACGCGTCGGCCGTCCCCTCCCCGGCCAAGAGCAGCTGCGGCACGATCCGCACGGCCCGGTGATGCGCAAGCGGTAGACACCGTTCCGTGGCCTCGAGGATCAGGTCATTCACGGGAACCCGCGAGAACGACAGCTCATCCAACCCGCCGCGGGCCCGCGCCAACGTCAGGAAGCTCTGCACCGTGTCCCGCATCCGACGGACCTCGGTCTCGACATCGTCGACGAACCGATCGTGCTCTTCCGGACTTCGCGCGGTCCGCCGCATCGCCTGTGCCTGCCCCAGCAGATAGGTCAGCGGTGTTCGCAACTCGTGGGAGACGTTTCCGATGAACCGCGCCTGCTCGGCGTATCCGCCTTCGACCCGATCCAGCATCGCGTTCACCGCCTCCACCGCCTCCCGGACCTCTCGCGGGCTGGCGCTCGTCACGCGCCGTCCGAGGTTGCTCGGGCCGATCTGCTCGACCTGATCTCGGAGCGAACTCATCGAATCGAACAGGTCCTTTCGCATCAACAAGAATAGGACGGCCACGGCGACGTCAGTCACGACCCACGCACCCACCAAGACCCAGACAAGCCTCATGCCCGGGGCCGATTGCAGGGTAGCCCACAAGCCGAGGCAGAAGACCAACTGGATGGCTACGACGGGAGCCAGGTACTTCCGCATCACCTGGGACCTCGTCTCATGGGCACGATAGGCCTCCATCGGAGGCTCCGGAGTCGGACTACGCCGCCGGGCCGTCGCCGCTGAGGATATATCCGGTACCCGCGACCGTGTGGATAAGCCGCTTTCCAAAGGGCTTGTCGACCTTCTTTCGGAGCATGTAGACGTAGACGCTGATGACATTGGACTGGGTCCCTTCACGCCGGTCCCACACCCGCTCGGCGATCGTTGTACGACTCAAGACACGGTTCGGGTTCTGCAGCAGATACCGCAGAAGATCGAACTCTCTGCGCGATAAGGAGACGCCTCGGCCGCTTCGACGGACCGTCCGGCGAACCAGATCCATCTCCACGTCCTCGAACGTCAGCATCGTCGCCTCGTTCGCCCGGCCACGACGGACCAGGGCGCGAATCCGAGCGGACAGCTCCTCGGTCTCGACCGGCATGCTCAGGCAATGGTCCGCGCCGGCCTCGAAGGCCCGGATCCGCTCACCCGCCTCCGCCTTGCCGGTTACCGCGAGGATCGGAGACGTCACGCCCAGACGCCTCAGGTTCCGACAGACGCCCACACCGTCTCGGTCGCCCAGCGAGAGGTCGACGACGACCAGGGCGTATTCGCGCTCGAGGGCCCTGCCCTCTGCCTCATACCCGCAGGGCACGGTCTCGGCCCGAAGCCCCTCGTCGGTCAGGCACTCGCGGATCGCGTCCGCGCGCCAAACGTCCGCCTCGACCAGCAAGACGCGCGACGGCACGGACGAACGGGAAGCCCGCTCCCCGACCCGCTGCAACGTTGTCTCTTGCCGTTCGAGTAGGCCCGTCATCTCATTCTCCCGGCTTCTCCCGGCCCGGAACCGGTGCCTGGCTCCGGAAAGAAGACCTCATACCCGAGCGCGCTGTGCGAGCGGAGCCGAGGCGATCCGCTCGCGGCTCCGCGTTCGCCTCGCGCACACCTCGATGAGACGTTCGATGAGGATCATCATCTCGTTCCGCTCGTCGTCGCCGAGATGGCAGAGCATGTTGTTCAGTGTCTTCGTCTCGATCTCCGACAACGACCGTCCCAGCAAGTACTCGCGCACCGGCCTTAGGCTCGGCTCCAGCTCGGGGGCGTTGACGGCATCAAAGGACTCGAATCGCAACTCACCGCTTCGATCGCTCAATGAAAAGACCACCTTGTCTTGCATCGTTTTCCTCATCCTGAAGACTACCCCGTCGCTGCTTGGCTGATTCGCTCTTTCCCTCGGTGGACTCCCTGCCGATACCACTTTCGCCTGCATTCCGCGCCCGAGCCCAGACGCCGCACGGCGCGATCCCGTCTCCAAAGCCAAAGACTACGACAAACGAACTACGTCTCGACGTGGGCGGATGCCCGATCGACTTCCTCGGGGGAACAACAAGGGGGAGCTACCGCGCCCGCCTCCAGAAAACTGCGGAGCCTGGTTTCCGCCTCCTTGCGGGTACCTCCGTACATCCGCGCCCGAGGCATGGATGGACACCAAGCCTGATACGTCCCTCGACTGCACCGCTCCACCACAATCCTGCCTTCCATGGATCCACCTGTCCTTCGGTTGGCTTTGCCTCTTCGGCCCTGCCCCCGTCGTCCGACCGAGGAACTCGCAACCCGCTGACGTCCTCTCCCGCTCCGCTTCGATGATCAGAGTATGCGCCATGACTGGTCTTTGTACAGTCGGGGTTCAAAACCCTTCTGGAATCATACAATCCGCTACACCTTGTGGTGGATTCCACCACAAGGGAATACCCTATTTCACAGGGAATCCTACCAGGGAAAGACCCGAGGAACGCCAGGGGCGTGGCGTGAGGTTGGGGACCTAGCGGCGCCTTATCCCGGCTTCTGCCTAGAACGAGCGAAACCCGCGGCCTCATGAATGGAATGACGGAATCCCGTCGTTTGGCGGACGGGAATCCCCGGCTCGCGTCCTCGGTGTG
>CAZKCX010000033.1:0-14364 GCA_964550865.1 uncultured Planctomycetales bacterium | reverse complement strand
AGCCACAAGATGGCGTTCTTGCGCAGCTCGCCCGCGGTCTCGAGGTTGAGCTTCCGCTTGATCCGTTCGCGATGGGTCTCCACGGTATGCGTGCTGATGTGCAGCCGATCGGCGATGTCGGAGGTGTCGAGCCCCTGGCCGATCAGTTCGAAGACCTGCAGCTCCCGGTCGGTCAGCTTCTCCATCGACGGCTTGTCGGCCTTCGTCCCATCGACCATCTTGCCCATCAGATGACTGGCCATCCGCGAGCTGACGAAGACCTGACCCCGGGCGACCTGGCGGATCCCGTCGACGAGGACCTCCGGCGCCTCGTTCTTGCTGACGAACCCCCGTGCCCCGGCGTTGAGCACGCGCTCGGTGTAGAAGGCCTCGTCCCGCATCGACAGCACGATCATCGCCAGCTTCGGAAAGCGGGACCGCATCTCCCGGATCAGCTCGAGGCCGCTCTCCTCTTGCAGCACCAGATCGATGACGGCCACATCCGGCTGGGTCTCCTCGGCGACCTTGAGCGCGCCCAGGATGTCCTCGGCCTCGCCGCAAATGTCGACGTCGTCATGCTGATCGGCCGAGATCCGGACCCCGTACCGGACGTGCGGGTGATCGTCGACCACGAGGACGCGGATCGGTTTGTCGTCGGTTGCCTTGTTCGGCTTGCTTGGCATGGACGTGGATCCACTGGGAAAAGGGGGACAGGCTACTTTTTGCGCTCACCGTTTGGCGTGGCACGGTTCATGATCCGCGCCGAGCAAAAAGTAGCCTGTCCCCCTTTTCCCATGCTACGTGCGCGCCACAGGCACCACCACCGTCACCGTGCATCCGCCACTGGGCTTCGCCTCGACCTGCAGACACCCGCCGAGCAGCTCGACGCGCTCGCGGATGGTGAATAACCCGAAGCCGCCCGCGCCGCCGGCCTCGCCGGGCAGGATCGCCTTGGGATCGAACCCCTTCCCGCCGTCCCGAACGCTAATGCAGAGTGTCTTATCGTCTCGGGCCGCCTTGACCGTCGCGTGCCGCCCGTCCGCATGCTTGACGACGTTGAACAGCAGCTCCTGCACGGCCATGAACAGGAACACCCGCAGGTCCTCGGGCACCTGCCCGAGTCCTTCGACGTCCAGATCCACCGTCAGCCCGTGCAGCTCGCCCATTCGGTTTGCGAGCCACGCCATTGCGGTCGCCAGGCTTTCCTCATACACAACCGGCGGACTGAGATCAAGCGCCAATCCCCGCGTCGCCTCGATCGAGTCCGACAGCAGCTCGTCCACGCGCTCGAGCGGATCGCGACACGTCTCGCCCACGCAATGCGGCCGGAGCACGTTCAGGTTATACCGTGCGGCCACCAGGAGCTGCTGGACGTTGTTGTGGAGGATCTGCGCCAGGCGTTCGCGCTGCTGTTGCTCGGCCTGGGACAGCTCGGCGGACATCTTCCGCAGCTTGTGCGTCAGCGTCTCGAGCTCGGTCGTCCGCTCCGCCACGCGCTGCTCCAACAGCTCGTTGGCCTCGCGGAGTTTCTGCTCGCTGCGTTGCAGTGACTCCTCGGCCCGCTTGCGGTCGGTGATGTCTTGCGTCGTCCCGAATCCGCCCAGCAGCCGGCCGTCGGCGTCGAACTCCAGCTCGGCCCGCTCGCGGACCCACTTAACCGTATCCCCGACGACGATGCGGTGCTCGATGTCATACGCCTCGCCGCGCAGCGCGGCCGTCCACTTCTCGTGCACGAAGTCACGATCCTCCGGGTGGACCGTCTCTAGGAACGTTTCGTATGTCAGCGGCGTACCGCCGGGCACGCCGAAGATCCGCCAGTTCTCGTCGGACCAGTCCAGCTCGTTCGTCTGGACGTTCATCCGCCAGCTGCCGATCCTGCCCACCGCCTGGGCGCGGTTGAGGTCCTCCCGGCCGCGGCTCAGCTCTTCCTCGGCCTGCTTGCGCCGCGTGATCTCCTCCACGACGACGCTGACGCCGAGGACGTTGCCCTCGTGGTCCTTGATCGGCTGCCAGTGCTCCCGCCAGTGCCGTAGCTCGTCTGGGGCGGAGCCGAGGGTTCCCGAAACCTCGACGTCTCGCACGGGCTCTCCCGTGCGCAAGACGCGCTCGGCGAAGCCTTCGAGCACGTCCGCGAGGTTGGGGATGACCTCGCGCATCGTCTTGCCGATGTGGTCGGCCGCGGGCAGCCCGTTGATCGCAGCGAGGCGCTCGTTGATCCGCACGTAGCGGAGCTCTCGATCGAACACGCACAGCCCGACCGGCACGGCGTTATAGACCGCCTCGATCTCGGCGAGCTGGTTGGGGGCTGTGGTCTCGTTCAACGATCGTTCCTCGTCGCTCGGCATCTCTCATCGCCCGTAGCACAGCATCACTGTCTGCAATCAGAGCAGCGACCGTGAGGGAGCTGGGCCGCTCTCGTAGCACGGGCATCTTGCCCGTGAGTTTCCCCGGCCGTCGTACGTCGTTCTCGCGAGTGAGAACTCATGGGCAAGATGCCCATGCTACGTGCTCTACGCGGTGATGTCACGTGAGGGTAAGCGGAACCTTCAGGCCGATGCGCACTGCCGCGACGGCAACGTCCGATTTGCACTGCTCACAGAGCAGTGGCACGCGTTTTTCGCGGTTTGCCCGCTCACGCCGCCGGAGGCGCCTGACCGAATGGCTTCATCCGGCGCTCCGTTGGCTCAACATGGTTCAGCCCGAGCCGATGGCCGTCGGCGTGTTGCACCAGATCCAGTTGCGTCTTCGACAGCAAGTCGAACGTCCCGCCGTCCACGACCAGCACGGTCCGTCCGCTATATCCGAACATGACGTCGTCGCCCTGCACGTCATCCAGCAGCAAGCTCAGACAGCTCCCCGCCGGCCGAAGCCGGAACGTATCTCCCGGAACGGTGTCTGCTTGGGTCAACATGCGTGCCAGTTCCGCCCTTGCGCGATCGGTCACCGAGAACATGATATCCTCCTTGCCAGTGGCTCTCGCCCCCCTTGCACCGAGAATAGGCGCCACCATCATGGGAAGCGTCTTAGAACGAAATGAGGAAGCCTTCATTCGTGATCTGCTAGCCTCATATAACTGTACACCTTTGACTTACAGCAAGAGCCCCCAGGCGCATCACCACCTGCCCTTGGCACCCACGCCCTTGGCGTCTTCGGCTGCCCGGACACGATTTCAAGCACGGAAGTCCGGCCGATGCGCTGTCCCACAGACACGATGCGCCCGCCCACGTGAACACTTCGAGAAATCTGACGCATCCCCTTCCGAGACCCCTTCCAGCACCTCCCTTCGCGTCATCCAACGGGACAAGAACGAAGTGCGGCGGCCTCCTCGGCGCCCGTTGCCTGCCCACACCGGTCGAGGCAGAGGCGCAGGCGCATCAAGGCGGCCGATCAACATCGTCCGAAGACGGAGCGCACCGACGCCGTGAGGTCATGCCATGTCGGATTCAGTCCATAAACGAACCAAGGACCACGTCCCGGGGCTGACGGAAGAGAGCCAGAAGGCCGAGGAGCAGATGAAACGGGCCGGCGTCGCCGGCGACATCCCCTCCGCTGCCGATGCCGGCTCCGCCATCCTTTCCGTCAAGCTGCCGGCCGACCTCAAGGAGCGCCTGGATCGAGCGGTCGAGGACGGCCCGGCCGAAGACGCATCGGAGGTCGTCCGGACCGCGCTGGAGCAATACCTGTCAGAAGGCTGATCCGGAAGGCGACGGGGATACGGACGCGAGTCTCAGACTGAGGAGAAGACCGCCATGCGATTGAAAGACCAGGTGGCCGTCATCACGGGAGCGGGGCGCGGTATCGGACGCGCCATCGCCATCCGCTGCGGACAAGAGGGCGCGAAGGTCGTCCTCGCGGCCCGAACGAAATCGCAGCTGAAGCGAACGGCCGAGGAGATCGGCGACAACGACGGACATTCGCTCGTCGTCCCCACCGACGTGACGACGGAGTCCGAGGTTCGCCGTCTCATGGAGCAGGCCCTGTCGGAGTTCGAACGCATCGATCTGATGGTCAACGCCGCGGGGCGCTTGACCGCGATCGGCCCGACCTGGCAGACCGATTCGGCGGACTGGTGGGCGGACGTCTGCGTCAACGTCGGCGGGGTCTACCTGTGCTCGCGCATCGCGCTGGATGCCATGATGCAGGCCGGCGGCGGGCGGATCGTCAACATCGTCGGCGGCGGCACGAGCGGCCCCTTCCCTTACGGCTCCGCCTACGGTACGAGCAAGGCGGCCGTCATGCGGTTTACGGAGACGATGGCGAAAGAGCTTCAGGAGCAGGACGCGCCCGTCAAGGCGTTCGCGCTCGACCCGGGGCTCGTCCGGACCGCCATGACCGAGCAGTTCGAGCAGACGGAGGCAGGTCGCAAGTACATGGCGAGAATCATCGAGCGGCTCCGCGAGGGGAAGGACGTGCCCCCGGATCGCGCGGCCGAGATGGTGGTGGCCATCGCCTGCGGCGAGCTCGACGACTTGCAGGGTCGCTTCCTGAGTGCGGAGGACGACCTCGACCGGCTGAACACACTCCGCGACAGGAGCGACGAGATCGTGGAGCGAGACGAGCGGATCCTTCATATCGAGTCGTGACCGCCTCGCGCGAAGCGCTGCAGTGCCCGAAGGCCGGTAGTGACCACGGAGGCCATATCCCACCATGAAGATCCTCGTCGCTTGTCACCAGGGTCTGCTTCGCGCGGAGGCCACGACCAACGGATGGCAGCTCGACGACCTCATGGTCGGCGGGCAGCGCGTTCGAACGGTCGCAGCGAGTGGAAGCGTGCTAGTGGCCGGCACCACGACCGGGGCGTATCGATCGCTCGACAACGGCGCATCCTGGAACGACGTCTCGCGCGGATTGGCGGAGTGCAACATTCGACGGCTCGCTCATCACACCTACGAAGGTAAATGCTTCTTCGCGGGCACGGAACCCGCCGCGCTCTACCGGCTCGAGCCGGGCGCCGACGAATGGACCGAGTGCCCTTCCGTCGCCGAGTTGCGAGACGCCTATGGATGGCGGCTTCCTTACTCCCCCGCCGCCGGATGCATTCGGGGGTTTGCCTTTCTCGGGCATCGCGGCTACGCGGCGGCCGAGGTCGGCGGACTGCTGCGCTCGGACGACGTCGGGCGAACGTGGCGCCTCGCCGGCGGAAGCAGTGGGGACCCAAAGGACCCGCCCGAGCGCCATCGCATCCATCCCGACGTGCATTCGGTCTTCGTGCACCCGTCGTCGGCGGACCTCGTCTTTGCGCCCACGGGCGGCGGGCTCTATCGTTCCACGGACGGCGGCGTGCAATGGTCGTGCCTTTATGCGTGCTATTGCCGTGCTGTGTGGGTCGATCCGAAGGACCCCAAACGCATGGTCCTCGGACCGGCCGACGGCGTGCAGTCGACGGGCCGGATCGAACAGTCCACCGACGGAGGCAAGACGTGGGAGGCCGCCTGGTCGGGTCTCTCTGCCCCGTGGGCGGAGACGATGGTCGAGCGCTTCGTGGAGATCGAGCAACGGCTCTTCGCCGTCCTCTCCAACGGACACCTGCTGGTGGCCGATCGCGGGGAGCTCGCGTGGAAGCGCATCCTGCCCAGCCTCGAGGGGATCGCGGACCTCTCGCCCGCGCAATAGACCCGCGCCGACCGTCCTGCCGAGGGACCCGATTTCCCTCGACCAGCAAGGCAGCAACCGTCCGAATCCCTGCCAGCGGCAACCCGCCCCGAAGCATACCGCCGCGCTCGCGCCATCCAATCCAGGCATGTTCGATGAAAGGAGCGGTCCTAGGATGACGACCACACAAACCACATTCGTACGATGGTTCGAGGACCTGCGGTCGGACGACACCGGCTCGGTCGGCGGGAAGAACGCATCGCTCGGCGAGATGATCGCGAACCTGTCGGACAAGGGCGTCCGCCTACCGCCGGGCTACGCCACCACCGCGGAAGCCTACTGGTCCTTCGTGGTCCACAACGACCTTCGCCAGGGGATCGAGGACCAGCTGCAGGCCCTGGATCGGGACGATCGATCGCTCCAAGACGTCGGTGAATCGATCCGGTCGATGTTCCTCGACGGCGAATTCCCCGAGGACGTCGCGGATTCCATCCGCGACGCGTACGCCGAGCTCAGCAAACGCTGCGAGATCGACGACGTCCCCGTGGCCGTCCGCAGCAGCGCCACGGCCGAGGACCTGCCGGAGGCGAGCTTCGCCGGGCAGCAGGAATCGTTCCTCAATGTCCGCGGGGCCGACGCGGTCCTGGAGCACTGCAAGAGATGCTACGCCTCCCTCTTCACCGATCGCGCGATCGAGTATCGACGGGAACAAGGCTTCGACCACATGAAGGTCGCGCTGTCGGCGGGCGTGCATCAGGTCGTCGGCGGCAACGACACGAGCGCGGGCGTGATGTTCACGATCCACACCGAGAGCGGCTTCCCCGACGTAGTCGTCATCAACGCCGCGTGGGGTCTCGGCGAGACGGTGGTGAGCGGACAGGTGAATCCCGACGAGTATCTGGTCTTCAAGCCCTTGCTGGACGAGGAAGGCATCACCCCCATCCTGAGCCGAAAGCGCGGCGACAAGGAGCGAAAGGCGATCTTCTCCCAGGCCGGCGAGCAGGCGACCGAGGTCGTCGGGACCTCCGACGAAGAGCAGCAGTCGTGGGTGCTCGCCGACGAGGATGTCCTCCAGCTCGCCCGATGGGGCAAGATCATCGAAGACCACTACGAGCGCCCCATGGACATCGAGTGGGTCAAGAACCAGGCCGACGATCAGCTCTACATCGTCCAGGCCCGACCGGAGACGGTGCAGTCGCAGAAGCAGGCGACGTCCCTCAAGGCCTACGAGCTCAAGGAAGAGTCCGAGGTGATCGTCAGCGGGGTGGCGGTCGGGTCGGCGATCGCCGGCGGCACGGCGCGGGTCTTGAAGAGCCCCGACGAGCAGGACCGGTTCGAGGACGGCGACATCCTCGTCACGCAAATGACCGATCCCGATTGGGGCCCGCTGATGGAGCGGGCGGCGGCGATCGTGACGGATCTGGGCGGGCGGACCGCCCACGCCGCCATCGTCAGCCGTGAGCTCGGCATCCCGGCGATCGTGGGCACCGAGCACGCCACCGAGAAGCTCGAGGACGGCCAGGAGGTCACCGTGTCCACCACCGGCGGTGAGCAAGGGCAGGTCTACGACGGCCTGCTCGAGTACGACGTGCAAGACCTCGACTGGGAGAACATCCCAAAGACCAAGACGCGGATCATGATGAACATCGCCAGCCCGAACGCAGCGTTTCGTTGGCACAAGCTGCCGTGCAAGGGCATCGGTTTGGCGCGAATGGAGTTCATCATCGGCAACATCATCAAGGTGCATCCGCTGGCCTTGTCGCGCTACGACGACCTACAGGACGACGAGGCGCGCCGACAGATCGACGCACTCACGATCGGCTACGACGACAAGAGCGATTACTTCGTCGACCAGCTCGCTCAGGGTATCTCCACGATCGCGGCCTCGCAGTACCCCGAGCCCGTGATCGTCCGGCTCAGCGACTTCAAGACGAACGAGTACGCCGGCCTGATCGGCGGGGAGCCGTTCGAGCCCGAGGAGGCCAACCCGATGCTCGGCTTCCGCGGCGCGTCCCGCTACTACAGCGACCACTACCGCGACGGCTTCGCGCTGGAATGCCGGGCGATCCGACGCGTTCGCCTCGAGATGGGGCTCAAGAACGTCATGCCGATGGTGCCCTTCTGCCGGACGATCGAGGAAGCCGACAAGGTCCTCGAGGTCATGGGCGAGCACGACCTTCGTCGCGGCGAGGACGGGCTGGAGATCTACGTCATGGCCGAGATCCCGGCCAACGTCCTGCTCGGCGATCAGTTCGCCGATCGTTTCGACGGCTTCTCCATCGGCTCGAACGACCTGACGCAGCTCGTGCTCGGCGTCGATCGCGACTCGGCCGAGCTGTCCCACCTCTTCGACGAACAGAACGAGGCCGTCAAACGGGCGATCCGACAGATCATCCAGACCGCCGGTGAGCGCGACACCAAGGTCGGCATCTGCGGCCAGGCCCCGAGCGATCATCCGGAGTTCGCCGAGTTTCTCGTGCGGTCGGGAATCGATTCGATCTCGCTGAACCCCGACAGCGTGCTGGAAGCGATCGAGCACGTGGCGAAGGTGGAGCGGTCCGAAGGTGACGCATCAGGATCCGCTACCTCGTGACCAGAAGCAGCTTCTCCTCGCCGGCCTTCAACTCAACGTGCAGGCCTTGATGGAGTCGCTCGCCGGTATAGGTCTTCCGCGATCCGCCGGCGATGTCCTTGACGACGTACTTCGTGGCTTCCTTGTCCAAGGCAACGGTGAACCATTCGGGGACGGTGTTCATCCGCGGCCAGTCGTGTTTGAACCCCATGTAGACGCGATGGCGCGGGCAGTCGAAGACGAGTCGGCCGGACCAGTCCTTCTTCGCCTTGACGACGACGGCGACGCCGCCGTCCACCTCGCTCGCGCCCAGGAGCAGGTCTTGACGCCAGGGCCGGGCGACGATGCCGCGTGTGTGCATCAGCGCGTGGATGATCGCGGTTCGCACGCCGTTGGACTGCAGCTTCATCGTCCCCCACAGCTTCTGGGGTTCCTGGGCGTATACGATATTCGTCGCCACCTCTCGGTCCGCCCAGGCGAGGGCCTCGGGGACCGGCAATCGGTTCATGAGGTAGAGCCCGCCCTCGACGGAGTCGGCGAAGCCGTCGATCGAGTTCCCTTCCCACTTGCGGTTCTTGTAGGCCGGCTTGGCGAGATTGCGAAGCGTCTTGCGGATGTGATCGCGATAGACCGGCTTGCCGACGACCATGTCGTAGCAGAGGTACGTGACGTAGTTGTAGCCCCAGCCGTCGCTCAAACGGCCGCCCTTCTTGTCCAGGTGGTCGTACATGATGCCGTCTTCGTTGGTCCCCCGGGCCAGGATCGCGTCCAGCATCCTCTTCATATGCGGTAGATACTGCTTGGCCTTCTCCGGATGGTGGACGGATTCCACGCCCAGCAGCAGGCCCAGCCCGCCGACGATCTCGCAGCCGTGGTCGCGGAGCCGCTTGGGCACGAAATCCCCCTGCAGCAGGTAGTAGTCGGCCAGGCGTTCGGCGTAGGTCAGGTACTTGCGGTCACCGGTCATCGTGAACAGCCGGGCCAGGGCCTGGATCTGCTCGCCGTTGACCTCGATGTTCTTGGAGGGGATCTTGCCGTACTTGGTGTCGATCGTCGGCTCGGCCCAGATGGCGTCCTCCACGGCCTTCATGCGGTCGAACCAGTCGTCCTTGCCGGTGATCTCGACGATGGCGATCAGCCCGTCCTTGACGTACTCGCTGCCCCCGAAGGTGTTCTTGGGATCCTTGAAGAACCCCTTGGGACAGTGCCGCATCTCCGCGTACAGGGCCCCGCGGACCGGGCCGTGGAACGCGTCGAGGTTCGTGAGCCAGGCGGCCCAGACCAGGAACGGATAGCAGTCGGCCCACGCGTCCTGGTAGTTGAAGTGGCCGTCCGGATGATAGAGGCCCGTATCCCGCTCGATCTTCTTCAGCGCGACCTCGTGGAGCCAACGCTGGACCTTGCTGATCGTGTAGCCGGCGATCCGTGCCGAGTCTCGGGCCTCGTCGAAGGCCTCATCCTGTGCCGTCGGTGCCGCGGGGGCCGACTTGCCCAGTAGCAGGATGAACAACAATGCGCTCATGGATCTCATGCGGGACTCTCCTTGCGGGACAACTCCTCAAGCTGTCGAACATGTGTCTCTCTTCGGGGGCGGCGGTCGTCGCCGCCGCATTTGTCATTATCGCGAGTCGCAGCAACAAGCCAAGGGCGAGTCCCCTGGTCAGGGAACGGATCTGGAGGCGAGCCAGGGTCGCGAGCCTGTTCGCTGTTGTTTCGCCCCCTTACGGTCGCGGCTCTGATGTACGGTCGCGGCTCTGATGGGGGGTCGCGGCACTGATGGGTTGAACGCTGAACCCTGAACCCCGAACCCCGAACCCCGCTGTTCGCCCCCTCACGGTCGCGGCTCTGATGTACGGTCGCGGCCCTGAAAGGGTGTCCTTTGAGGTCCTACGGCTTCTTCAGCTCCCACCAGAACGAGCGCCACAGTTCACCGACAGTTCGGTCCTGCTCGGCGCGATTGCTCGCGCGGTACACGGATACGACGTTGCCCTTGCGGTCGAACTGCACGACCGTCGACCAGAGCGAACGGGGACGATCCGGCGGCCAACCGTAGCGGAGGTCGTCGTAGACCACGGCCGGCCCGGTCTCGCTTCGGGTCAGAAACGGACGGGCCCACCCCATCGTGAATCGGCGGAACAGCCGGACCTCGGGCAGTTTGTTCGCCTCGGCAATCAGCGGGTCCTCGGCCTTCGGCAGGAAGTGGAACTCCGGCTCGCCGTCGTATCGTGTGTTCGTTCGCCCCACCCAATACCCTTCCGGCGTGCGGTAGATCAGTCGCCAGACATAGACGCTGCCGATATTGGGTATCGCCCGAGCGGCCAGGACCTCGTGATCCTTCGCCTGGATGTGTTCGTCCAGCCGTTCCATCGCCCAGGCGTGATTGAGCCCCCCATAAGCCAGGTATGCCACCGACAGGCTCAGGCCGACGGCCGCCGGCTGCCACGTCTTCGATGGATCGCCGCGCCACCGGCCGACCGCGCAGGCGAGCAGCGTGACGATCAGGATCAGCGTGTACGCCGGATCAATGATGGCGATCCAGTCCAATCCGAGCCGTGTGTTGGAGAACGGCACGAGGTAGTACGTTCCATACGTCGTGAGGATGTCCAGGATGGGATGCGTGCCCAGGGCGAGCAGCGCGCAGAGATACCACAGCCAATACCGATTCCGAAAGCCTCGCCGTCGCCAGAAGAGCCATGCCAGCGGAAACGCCACCACCGGCGCGAACAAGACGGAGTGCGTAAAGTGCCGATGGTATTGCCACGTCCACCATGGGTTCAGCCAACCGAGGAAGATGTCCAGGTCCGGCAGCACGCCCGCCAGCGCCCCCATCAGCGTCGCGCCACGGCCGAGACGGTGCCGGAAGCCGCACTCGGCCACCGTCGCCCCTAGCAGTCCTTGGGTAATCGAGTCCATCGTCGCTCCGTCACGGCCCGACGCGCGGAAAGCCCTTCTTCTCTCGAAAGGTTGGATTCTAGACCGCCGCCGTTCGTTCGCAAGCCCCGACACGTTTGCATGCCCCGATGAGGATGCCGCCCATGTGCCTGGCGCGCGAAATGACCGATTGCGTTTTGACCGTTGGACGCTATCCTGCCGGAAATCGCCGTGAAAGGAAGAGACGGAGGACGAATGGACAATCCGCGAATTGCCGGTGGCCTACTTCAACTGGGCATCTGCGTTGCGGTGGTTCTGCTCGCCGCCGGCGCGAAGGCGGGCGAGCGACTGGATCGTCTCCGCGTCCTCGGCCCGGAGGTTCCCCGCGCGTATTTCTTCCGGGCCTCCGAGGGTTTCGCCGCCCGCAAGAATCTGCCGTACGCCCGATGGGAGGAGACGTTTGAACGGCTGATGGGCATTGAAGGCAAGGTGCTCGAGGAGGAGGTGCCCGGTCGCTCCGTCCGCAATATCGACTTCTTCACGCGGTTCAAACGCCAACACCCGAACCAACTCGTCCTCCTGCACTACAACGGGAATGCCCGCGACCCGCGCGACAATAGAGGACGGTTCTTCGCCGGCCATTGGGTCTACTACAACGGCTGCACGATCACCGCCGACCTACCCGCCGAGGCCGGTGAGACGGACATCCGCGTCGAGGACCCGCGTCTGTTTCGCATCGGCATCGGCCGCTATCGCGAATCGAACGAGGACGTCGGCCTGTGCCTACTCGACGCGCAGGGTCGACCCGACTGGTCGGCCAGCGAGCAGGTGCAGCTCGTCTCGGTGGATGCCAAACGGAAGATCCTACGCATACGCCGGGGCTGCTACGGCACGAAACCGCGAGCCTTCCGCGCCGGGAAGAGCTACGCCGCCGCACACATGAGCGAGGGCCCGTGGGGACGACGGTCGCACCTCCTGTGGTACTACAACTACGCGCCGTGCTGCCCGAAGGACGCCGAGGGACGCACGTGTGCCGACGTCCTGGTCGCCGACCTCGCGCAACGCTTCTCTGCCGAGGGCGAGCTGGCGGCGTTCGACGGCGTCGAGTTTGACGTCCTCCACCACGAGCACTTCGGCGGCAGGCCGTATCGCGGGGGACGCGGCGGCGACTTCAACGCCGACGGCAAGGGCGACAACGCGATCCTCAACGGTGTCAACGTCTACGGCGTCGGCGTGATCGAGTTCTGCCGACAGCTTCGCGAGCGCCTCGGCGAGGACCGGCTCATGCTTGCCGACGGCGGTACGCACCGCGCCCAGCGCGCGTTCGGGATCCTCAACGGCATCGAGAGCGAGGGCTGGCCCTGGTTGGGCGATTGGGAGATGCGCGATTGGTCCGGCGGCCTCAATCGTCACCTGTACTGGCGCGACCACGGCCGACGGCCCGTGTTCAACTACATCAACCACAAGTTCACCACCGCCGGGCCGACGCCGGGCAGCCGTCGACGGCCCGACATCCCCTTCCGCGTGCACCGGCTCGTCCTCGCCGTGGCGCAGTGCGTCGATGCGGCCGTCTGCTACAGCACACCTCCCAAGGTGGAACCGGGCGAGCGATTCGGCATCTGGGACGAGCTCCGCATGGGCACCGAGCACACGCTCGGCTGGCTCGGCAAGCCGCTCGGCCCGAACGTGCGTCTAGCGACCCGCACGCCCGATACACTCGGCGGTTCGGGAAGGCGAATGACGCCGGAGTTCCTAGGCCGCTTCCATGGAAAAGACGTCCGCTTCGAGCGCAGCAACAGCGGCATCCAAGTCCGCGCCACCGACCCAAACGCCCCCCAACTGCGGTTCGTCGTGCGCGACGTGCCCTGCAACGGCCCGGATCTCGCCGTCTTCGTCACGACGCGCGGCGCGCCGATGAAGGCCTATCCGCGGGAGGCGGCGCGCCTGACCTGGGTGGGCGTCGCGCCGCCGGAGTGCATGTTCGTGCGTCCGGACCTCCCCGAAGCGGGCCTCGCTATTCGCGGCAAGAAGGAGAGACCCATGGATCGCTCGACGGGGGCGGGCCTGCGGTACTTCCCGCATCGGACCCTCGGCGAGGAGACATACGCGGCGTATCTCGCCCATCCTCCTTATCGCGGAGGTGTCGGGTATACGTTCTGGCATCGCGATGTCGAGGTGCCCCAGCATGCCAGGCTCCAGTTCCGCACCGGCATGGGCGAGAAGGCACCCGAACGAAGCGATGGCGTGGTCTTCCGCGTCTTGATCGCCCGCCTCGACGGCGAGAACGCTGGTGAGTTCACCGAGATCTTCCGAACCAGTCAGGTCGCCTCGCGTTGGGTTTCGCACGAGGTCTCGCTCGAGCGATGGGCCGGCAAGCGGGTACGCCTGAAGTTCATCACCGACTGCGGCCCGAAGGACAACTCGACGACGGATCATGCGCACTGGGCCGACGTGTGGGTCCTCGGGCCGGAAGGTCCGAACGCCCACACGCAACCGGTTCGTCACATGACATGGACCGGTGAAGAGGCATTCACCTCCGGCTTCTACTTCCCGCGGATCAAATCGCCGCGCGTGACGCTCGAGTTCCGCGTCGAGGGTTCCGAGCCGGTGGAGATCGCACGCATCACAGCCCACGCGCATCCGGACGCCATCGTCCGCGGGTTCGAGCACGGTGCGGTGCTCGCCAACCCGGCCGAGCACCCGTACACCTTCGACCTGGCAAAGCTGTGGCCCGGCCGGCGCTTCCGCCGGCTTAAGGGCTCGTCCCGGCAAGACCCGAAGGCGAACGACGGATCACCCGTTGCCGGGACGCTCACACTCCAAGCGAAGGAGGGCCTGTTCCTCGCGCGGAGGGAGGACTGAGAGAGGCATGACGACGGACCGACCGAACATCTTCATCTCCGCGGCCGAGCACAGCGCCGACCTCCACGCCGCTTCGCTCATGGACGCCCTGCTGAAGCGATGCCCCGGCGCCCGATTCGTCGGATTGGCCGGGCCGCGGATGCGCCGCGTGGGATGCGAGACGATCAAGGACCTGACCAGCCACTCGGCCATGCTGGCCGGCGCCTTCCTCAAGGTCCCGGAGGGGTTCCACATGCTCAGCCAGGTGGACCGCGAGCTGGCCTCGCGTCCGCTCGATCTGGCCATCGTCGTCGACGCGCCGACGTATCACCTGCCCATCAGCCGTCGCTGCAAGGCCCGCGGCATCCCGGTGCTGTACTACATCGCCCCGCAGACGTGGGCGTGGGCGGAGTTCCGCGTGAACAAGATCCGCCGACGCATCGAGCGGCTGGCGGTCATCTTTCCGTTCGAGGAGGACTACTTCCGCGGCCACGGCATCGACGCCGTCT
>CAZKCX010000032.1:0-20362 GCA_964550865.1 uncultured Planctomycetales bacterium | reverse complement strand
ATGACCTATCTGGTTCCGAAGGCCGCCGACGCGGCGGAGGAAGAAATGCGGACGATGCTCGCCCGGGAGGGCCGAAACGGACCTCGCTGGCAACTCAAACCGATTTCCGATCGACCCCCCATGAAGGAACGCCGACATAACCTACAGCTCGCCCGCGCGTTCGAGCGATTGGCGGAGGAGCTGGAGATCCCCCTCTCGCACGAGTCCTCCGTCTGGCCCAGCGTGGCCGGTCTCGTGCCCAGCAAGATCCCGTGCGTGTGCGCGCTGGCGCCGGTCGCGCGCGATTTGAGCACCCAGCATGAGGCCGTGCTCCGCATCAGCCTCGTGCAACGAACGATCCTTCTGGCGCGCTTCCTCGCCAGGGAACTCGGGAAGTAACCTCCATGGAGACCCGACCGCCTCGCGTCGATACCGACCTGATGGATCTCGGCGATCAGCGAGTCCATCATCCGCAGCGCGTTGCCACGTCCGAGGATGGGATGATCGCGACCGCGCACTACAAGGCCACCGAGGCGGGCGCCGAGATCCTCGGCGAGGGAGGGAACGCGGTGGATGCGGCCGTAGCGGCGGCCTTCGCCCTGGGTGTCGTCGAGCCGGCCGCGTCGGGGCTCGGCGGGCAGACGATGATGCTCGTGCGGCATGTCGACGCCGGCAGGACGTTCGCGCTCGACGGCTCCTCCCGCGCGCCCAATCGGGCAACCATCGACGCGGTCAAGCGACGCGACCGGCAGCACGGCCATCGGGCTGCGACCGTGCCGAGCACGCCCGCCGTGTTGCGGTACGCGCTGGAATACTACGGCACGATGAAGCTTCGAACCGTGTTGCGGCCGGCGATCCGTCTGGCGGAAGAGGGATACCCGGTCTCGCCCCTCCAGTACGCGCTCACACGGCGAGAGCTGAAGACCCTTCGGTCGTCGTCCGCGGCGCCGTTCTTCCTCCGCGACGGCACGCGTCCCTATCTCATCGGCTGGACGTTCCGGCAACCCGTGTTGGCCGAGACCCTCCGGCGGCTTGCCCGGCATGGCGTCAAGGACTTCTACACCGGCCAAATCGCCGACCAGATCCACGAGGACATGGTCCGCAACAACGGACTCATCCGCAAAGACGATCTGGCTCGCGTGCCGCGGCCGATCGAGCGTCGACCGATTACGTGCAAGTTCAACGGACTTCGTGTATTCACGTTTCCGCCCCCCGGTGCGGGACGGACGCTGGTCGAGATGGTCAACATCTTCCAGCAGCTCCCGCAGACGCATCGGGATCTGGATACGCCCCTCGGCGCGGTCGCCCTGGCCGAGATCATCCGTCGGGCGTTTCTCGATCGGCAGGACCGGCCGTTTGATCCGAACTTCTATCAGCAGGTCACCCGCAAGCGGATGGTCAGCGAGGAATACGCCAAGCTGGTGGCCAAGCAAGTCCTCAAGCGGCTCAAGACGCACGGGGATACCACGCACCTGTCCGTCATGGACAAGGAGGGGAACGTCGTCGGCCTGACGCAGTCGATCGAGAAGGTCTACGGTTCGTGCGCGGTGACGCCGGAGCTGGGGTTCCTCTACAACGACTACATGAGCGCGTTCGAGTACAAGGACATGTCCCATCCGTACTACATGTGCCCGAACGCCGTGCCCTGGGCGAGCGTCGCTCCGACGATTGTCACGCGCGGCCGTCGGCCTTGGCTCGTGCTGGGCTCGCCGGGGAGCGAGCGGATCACCTCCTCCCTCTTCCAGGTCCTGGTTCGTCTGCAGTCGCACACCCCGTTCGCGGCCGTCGACGCGCCGCGGCTTCATTGCTCACTCAAGGGCAAGGTTTCCCTCGAGGCCACGCGCATGCGCGACGACATCCCCGAGGCCCTGCGCACGCGTGGGTTCGAGATCGACGTCCGTGATCCGTACTCGTTCTATCTCGGCTGCGTGCAGATGGTCTTGCAGGAGCGGGAGGAGTTCATCGGCGTGGCCGACCCGCGGAGAGACGGGTCGGCCTGCGGGCCTATGCGTGACATCTAATTCAAAATGGGCCTATAGGGGTGTGGGGTCGCGCCGAAGACGCGTGCCACCGCCGTATCAGCGGTGCGTGCCTTGCGACGTTGCAGGGAATCCCGCGCGTAGCGCAATGGCACCAGAGCGGCTCGTACCATCCAATTGTATTAGGATTCTGCGGTCGGTCGGAGGCCCCGAGGGAACCCATGCATGAACTGAATCCGGACATCATCTGGCGCGAGGAGGTCGGCGAGGGCCCGCTCGTTGCGGTCGCCATCCACGACGGGCATGCCGTGCGCGACGAGGTGGCCGAATGGCTCGCCATCGACGAACGGGAACGACTGTACGAAGAAGACCCCTACACCGGGCAATGGGCCGAGAGGGTCTCCACGCGCATCGTCGGGACGCGCTCACGATTCGAGGTGGACTTGAACCGTTCCCGCGACAAGGCCGTGTACCGCACGCCCGAAGACGCGTGGGGGCTGACCGTCTACAAACCCGGTCTGCCGGACGATATCGTCGACCGGTCGCTGGCGGAATACGATGCGTTCTACGAGGCCATGTACGACATTCTGAGCGACCTGGAGCGCAAGTACGGCCGGTTCGTGGTCTTCGATTTGCACAACTACAACCACCGTCGGGCCGGCCCGGACGAGCCTCCCGTCTCGCCGGACGACAATCCGCAGGTTAACATCGGCACGGGTTGGATGGATCGCTCGAAATGGGCGCCCATCGTCGACCGGTTCATGGCCGACCTGGCCGCACACGATTTCGCCGGCGGGAAGCTCGACGTCCGTGAGAACGTCAAGTTCCGTGGCGGTCACTTCGTGCGGTGGGTGCACGAGTCCTTTCCGGAATCCGGGTGCGGTATCGCGATCGAGTTCAAGAAGTTCTTCATGGACGAGTGGACGGGCAAGGGCGACCCGACGCTCGTCGAGGCCATCGGCGAGGCGCTGCGGTCGACCGTGCCCGGCATCCTCGAGGAGCTCGGCGGCATTTCGTCCGCGGGGTAGGCCGTCCCCGGCATGCGCCGGCCGTCGCCCTTATCGCGTGATCTTCCCCCAGAACGACCCGTGGTTGCGGGCCGGGTCCTCCCGCTTGCCGTACAGGTGCTCAAACTTGCCGTAGACCGCATACAGCGCGTCTCCGACCCGCGTCATGTCGGGCGAAGAATTGTACTTCACGTCGTCGACCCAGTAGGTCGTCGCGATGCTGCCGTCGCGGCCGATCCGGGTCAGCGCGAGGTCGTGGTACATGTAGCCGGTGTTGGGGTACTGCGCGCTGCATTTGTACACGCAGTAGAAGGCATCGCCGAACTGCGCACCCTTGGCGTACCGGCTGCGGACCTTGTCGTTGAACTTGTGCGACTTCCCGAACCGCTCCCCGTCGAAGAGCGTGTAGTAGATCGGCTCGTGATCGCGGTCCTTCTCGTTGGCGGCGAGATCGGACCAGAGCAGAATCAGCTTGTCGTCGAACGGGCTGATGCTCGGGCCGTACGGATAGGCTGACGGGCAGTTGTCGAAGACCACCGGCGTACCGAAGGAACCCGCTTCGTACGGGCGCATCACGACCCGCGTGCGGCGTCGCTTCTGCTCGTTCAGCCAGACCTCCATCCACATCATCCAGACCGTACCGCGATAGACATCCAATCCGCCCTCCCACGTGCCGCATCCCGGCTTGGTGGATTCGATCACCGTCTCGTCGCTCAATCGTCCGGTGCGCAGATCGTAGGCCTTGAAGAGCTGGCGCGAGTCCATGATCTGATACTTCGGATCGCCCGTCGCCTGGCGGTTCCACATGATGTAGAGCGTATCGCCGTGGAGGCACGTATCGGGGATGCCCTGGTACGTCGGCAGGTCCTGGACCTTCGCGACCACCTCCTTCGTCCACACCACACGGAAGTCCTTCGGCCGCACCTTTGAGAGGTGCAGCCCGCCGCCCCAACACTCGGTGACGTAGAGGTGTCCGTCGTAGTGCTCGATGCACGGGTAGGTCTGATCCGAGGGGAACGTCGGGACGTGCCAGGTCGGCCAGAGCTTCAGACCTTGCCAGGTCTCGGGCCGGACGGGCGTTGTCGTCGCGCGGACGACCTCGGACGGCTCACCGGATCCGCCCGCGACGACCTTGCCGTCCGCGTCGTAGTGCGACGGCAGGACCGGTCGAACTCGGAAGGTGTACTCGGTCTCGGGCTCCAGCATGATGACGCTATGAAAGTCGGACCAGACATGCTTCTCCGTTTTCCATGTCTTTGCCTCGGCGGTCCGGTAGTCGACCTCGTGCTGCGGCGCGGGCGAGGACCACCGCAAGTGCACGAAGTTGCACCCGACGCGGGCGGCACGGAGGTCTTCGACCGCCGCCTTTCCCATCGCCGTCCGAAGTTTCCCTGTCTTCGAGGTCAGCGTCACACAGTCGGTGAAGACCCGCGTGTTCCCGTCCACGTAGGGTACGAGCAGCCTGACGTAGTGCGTTCCGGCAGGGGCCTCCTCGCTGACGGTCAGTCGTTGCCAGCCGTCGGTTGTCGTCTTGCACTCGGCCGAGACGACCTTGATGCGGGCCTTGGCGGCGTTGAAGTAGTCGAGATAGATGCGGACCGACCCGCCGTCGCACCGCTCGACGAAGACCCACGCGCTGAGCGTGTAGACGTGGCCGGGCTCGACGGTCAACCACTGATCGGCCGCAACGTGGACGATGCCCTCCAGCTCCGGGCGATCGACGAGGATCGATCGCTTGCCGTGCAGCGCCTTCGCCTCGCTCAGCGTCATGTACTTCGGGTTGGCGTAGAAGCCCCAGCCGTCGGGGACGCGATTCCGCGGCTCGTCCCGCTCGAACGAGCCGTTGGAGACCATGTTCTTGGGCCAAGCCAGCGACGACGGTTCGAACGTCTCTGCCAACCCCGCGGTCGAACCCGACGACAAGAGCAAGGCGATCACGACTGCGGCAGTGTATCGTTCATGCCAAGAGATCCGGGTCACGGCTTTCTCCCTCATTCTCCGGAAGAGGCGACGGGCCTCAATGGGGCTGGAAAGTCTTGCGCCATGTCCTTGCCAACGCCTCGAGTGTGGTCGTGCACCAGTAGATCTTCCCCCGCATCGCGCGTTTGCCGTGCGGTGGGATCGGCCCAATGTTGACGATGCTGTGGAGGCAATCCGCCGGATGATGGTTGGTGACGTGCGAGGTCCCCTCCCAGTAGATGCCGCCGACCCAACCGTCGTGCTCACGGACGATGAGTCCGCAGTCGATCGGCTCGACCATCTTCGCCTCATACGGGCCGACCTTGGGCATCGTCTCAGACCAGTCCTTTCAGATGCTCGATGCTCGCGGCGGCCTGATCGACCGTCCCGCACTCGACACTGAAGCAGATAGGCCGTTTGCACTTCTCCCGAACGATGCGAATTGTCTCCTTCCAGTCAATCACGCCCTCGCCGCACGCGCAACCCACGGGCGTGCCCGTGACCTGTCCACGCTCGGCGTCGCTCTGATCCATCGTGATGTCCTTGGCGTGCAGATGGACGAGCCGATCGCAGACACTGGCGAGCCATTCGTACGGGTCCGCGCCGGAGAGATAGCTGTTGCCCATGTCGAAGTTGATCCCGATCGCCGGCGAGTCGACGAGCTTGTACATCCGGTCCAACCCGGCGGGTGTCTTGCTGTATTGCTGATGCGGCTCGAGTCCGATCACGATGCCCCGTTTCTCGGCGAACCGCGCGCCCTGCGTGAGCACGTACTTCATCAGGACGTGGTCTTCCTCCTCTGTCGTGAAGTCGGGCTTTGGCCCCTCGTCGGTGTTCACGATGTTCGTGCCGATCTCCGCTGCGTGCCGGATGGCCGTGGTGAGGTACAGCACGCTCATGTCCGGCTTGCACAGGGGGGAGTGCCCGCTCAAACCGGAGCACTGCACCCCGTGCTTCTCGCAGAGGGCCTTGATCTCCAGCGGATCGTCGAACATCGAGACGGAGTGGAAGTATCCCGCCTCGCTGAGCAGCTCGCGCCCCCAGTGCACCATCGGCTCGATGTACTCGTAGCCCAGCTCCGCCGCCTTGGCCACACCCCACTCGAACGACTTGTCGCCGTGCCGAACGAATTCCATGTTTACGCCGATCAGGATCTGTCCCACGGTCAGGCTCCTTGCATTTCGCTCGCGTACCGCCCCCTTCGTGTGACAGGTTTTTACAACTTATCGCGGGCGGATGCCAACCTCTCGTGCTATGGTATTCGTGCTTTGCCGCCGGCGTGCGTCCGCCGGCACGTTCACGTCCGATCGCAAAGCCATACGAAACCCTAACCGGGAGGCCACCCATGACCCGATTGCGTGCACCGAAGCTTCTCATCCTGTCTTCGATCCTAGCCGCCGTCGCCACCTCACCGAGCCTGGCTGCCAAGGCCACCATCTACCGAGACACCTGGGGTGTGCCGAACATCTACGCCGACACGCAGGAGGCCGCGTGCTTCGCCATGGGTTATGCCCAGGCCGAGGACCGACCGCAGCAGCTCTTTGACAACTACCGCGTCGCCATCGGGACGTTGAGCGAGGTGCGTGGCCCCGGCGAGTTGGAGAAGGACTTCGTCGCACGCGTCTTCCGCCATGCGGAGGTGTCGAAGCGAAGATGGAAGGACGTCTCCCCGAAGGTTCGCGCATGCATGGAGGCGTTCCAAGACGGGGTGCGACAGTACTTCAAGGAGCATCCGGAGAAGAAGTCCGACAGCTACTTCGAGATCGAGCCCTGGATGTGCGTTGCCGTGTCTCGGGCCGTCATCTGGGGTTGGCCGCTCGGCCAGGCGGGCGAGGAGCTTATCGCCGGCGGCGTCAGCCCGCCGCGGATCGAGTATCACGGATCCAATGAGATGGCCCTGGCGCCCTCCAAGACCAGGGACAAGATCGCGATGGCCGTCATCGACCCGCATCTCGGCTTCTACGGGCCGATGCGCTTCTATGAGGTTCGCATGTACGCCGGCGACATCGCGTGCGCCGGCACGGCCGTCGTCGGGCTGCCGCTGATTTCGCTCGGGCACAACGAGCACATCTCGGTCGCGATGACGACCGGCGGACCCGATACGGCCGACGTCTTCATCGAGACGATCAACCCGGACAACCCCGCACAATACCGGTACGACGGCACATGGCGCGACGGCAAGATCGAGACGATCAAGATCGCCGTCAAGACGAAGGACGGTTCGATCGACCACGTCACGCAGAAGATCCTCTACACGCATCACGGACCCGTCGTGGCCCAGAAGGACGGCAAGGGATACGCCCTTGCCCTGGCGTACGCCGAGCAGGTCCACCTCGCCGACCAGATGTACAAGGTCTTCCTCGCGAAGAACGTGGAGGAGGTCCGCAAGGCCCTGGCGATGGCCCAGCTGATGCCGCAGAACGTGATGGTCACCTGCCGTGACGGCGACATCTACTACCAGCGGACCGGTCGCGTGCCCATTCGCCCGGAGAAGTACAACTATCAGCGGCCCGTTCCGGGCGACACATCCGAGACCGAGTGGAAGGGCATTCACCCCACGAGCGAACTGGTGCAGATCCTCAACCCCAAGTGCGGCTGGATGCAGAACTGCAACATCTCGCCCCGCGTCATGTGCCGCAACAGCCCGATGACCGAGGACAAGTACAAAGGCTACATCTACATGGAACCGACCTACATGGGCATCAAGTACGGACTGCATCAGCGCGCGGCGATGGCCTTCGAGCTTCTCGACAAGGTCCAGGATGCGACCGTACAGGACTTCATGGAGATCGCGCTCTCGCCCCAGGTCTACGGTGTCAAGCCCTGGCAGGACAAGCTTCGCAAGGCCTGGGAGGGTGCGGGCGCGCAGGTCAAGAGCGACGAGCAGCTCGCCAAGTTCGTCAAGGCCGTCCTCGACTGGAATCACCGGGCCGGGCAGGATTCGGTCGGCATCCTGGCCTACAAGTTCTGGAAGGACCAGCAGGGCACGATGGACAAGCTCCGCAATCGCATCGGCGCGCCCCCGCGAAGCTGGCTCTCGGATGATGCCGTCATCAAGATGGCCCAAGACGGCTGCAAGGCCATGATCAAGGAGCTCGGCGGGTTGGACGTGACGTATGGCGAGGTCTATCG
The DNA here is from genome assembly GCA_964550865.1 of uncultured Planctomycetales bacterium. Classification (GTDB taxonomy): domain Bacteria; phylum Planctomycetota; class Phycisphaerae; order UBA1845; family JAFGLZ01; genus JAFGLZ01. The sequence continues at coordinate 12,306 of CAZKCX010000032.1, read as the reverse complement.
CTGCGGTCGCAGGGGCGGCGAGCGAACGGCCCCGGCCTCCGGCGGCAGCGTCAACGGCATCGCCACGCCCCGCGCGTTGAGCTTCGGTCACAAGCTCAACGATCGGCAGCGCCTCATGACCGGTGGGCAATGCGCACCGCAGGTCGTCGCGTGGACCGACCCGCCGCAGTCGTGGACGGCCGCACCGCTCGGTCAATCGGACGATCCCAAGTCACCGCACTTCGACGATCAGGCCGTCAAGCTCCTGCCCGACCGCAAGATGAAAAACACGTACTTCAAGGACAAGGCGGCGCTGATGAAGAACCTCGAGTCGACGAAGGAGCTTACCTACAACAAGTAGTGCGAAGGGCGCCGGTGGGGGGGCAGTGCCGCCGCCCGTGCTCACGCATCTCGTGCAAGTCTTCGGCACGTCCGGCGTGCCTGGTGCACACCTCGTTTCAGAGCGACAGGGACCGAGGCGACGACCGTACCGTACTGTGTACCCGCCGGACCAACCGAACATGCCGTGTACAAGAAATTGTGGATATTAGAGGACGGTGTTCCCCCTTGGGTTCGCTGGTGATCATCCGGGGTCCTCTCCACTACCCAAAGGCCAAACGCAAAACCCTTGTGGCATAGGTCTTTGCCTGCCAATCTCCTATGTTTCCAAGTCTTCCGACAATCGACAGATCTTGTTTTTCCCGTAGGACGTAACCCGCGGTCATGGCGCTGGTACCGCTAATCCGAAGGGTCGCACTGCCGATGAAGTGAATGCACGAGAATTCAGCCCGGAACGGAAAGCCGATGCCAGTAACCGTCCAATGCAACGAGCTCGAAGTCGGGATGCGCCTGTATGAGCCCCTTATTGTGGGCGATCAGGTACTCATTCCCAGCGGCAAGGTTCTGACGGAAGCCGACGTGGCGTCCCTGCGACGCAGGTTTGCCGATGCGGCCTTCCGCGTTACCAATCCGGTTCTTGACGAGGCCATTGCGTTTGAGGACACGAGCTCGGACGAAGAGATCGCCATCTCGGTCTCCCAGAGGATTCGCGAGTCGATGGACTCGATGCAGGAGTCCATTCTGCGGAAGTCGGCGCTGGACGCCGGCAAGCTCAGTGCCATCAGCGATTCCATCCGCGAGGTGTTGGCCTACCTGGACCGCCATCCGGTCTCCGTCGTGCTCCTTTCGAAGACACTGGGAGAGAGCGACGTGCTCCCCGAGCACACCGCAAGCGTCTCCTACACGAGCCTCGTGCTCGCCTACGCGGCATGGGACTACATTGGGAAGATGCGCGTCGCGGAAAACCAAGCCCAAGGCCAGAAGCCCACGCCGGAGACGGACCTCCTCTCCCTTGGGTTGGGCGCCATCTTCATGAATTGCGGGCTGGTCTCCCTCCGGGAGTTGCTCAAGCACCAGGGGCCACTCACCAACGACCAGTGGGAGGACGTGCGGGAGCATCCCTTGGTCAGCGCGCAAATGCTGCCGGACGAGTTCGATCCCGAGGCCAAGCGAATCGTCAAGGCGCACCACGAAAACGCCAAAGGTACGGGCTATCCCAACGGGCTGTCGCCGGAGAAGATCCCCGTGTTGGCGCGGGTCTTGCGGATCGCGGACGGCTACGAGACCGCCAAGTCCGGCCAGTTCAGCGATGAGGGCGGAACCCCGATTCGAGCCCTATGGCAAATGACAAGGGGGCCCTTCAGGGATTTCTACGACCCCAAGCTGATCGAGGCCTTCTCTCGTTTGATCCAACCCTTTCCGATCGGCGCGAAGATTCGGCTGGAAGACGGGCGTGCGGCCGTCGTCACCGCGTTCAACCGGGAGAATCCCTTCGAACCGATCGGGATCGTTGCCTTCGATAAGGCCGACCGGCAGATTTCGAAAGAGGCCCTCAAGCCCCCGGCGCCCCTGGGGCCCACCAGCCAAGTCCGTCTGAAATCCTTCCAGGGAGAGGACCTGCTCTTTCTGTACGAGCGGGCCTCCACGCGCGCGCCGGAGACGCCCTGCAAGAGAAATCTGACGCTGTTTCGGGCGTTCTACCCGTAGGGAGCACTGCCTTGCGAGCAGCGGAGTTGCGTGTGACGACCTCGGCGGGTGGATTGCACGCACGAAGGGGAGCCCACTTCTGGACGGACACCGACAACGCATGGGTCGTGAACGCTGCCGGCTCACCAGCTGAACCCGAAGCCGATGCTGAACCCGTGCTGGGTTTGCCATACTTCGCTGTGGCCGTAGTCGAGCCCTAGCAGGATATCGCTATATCCCGGCCCGGTGACGTGGATGGGAAAGCTCAGGATATAACCGCCGCCGATCCACCAGTTGTCCTGGTGGTAGCGTAGGCCGATTGTGGCGTGGTGCTGGGGAAGCACGGAACCCGTAGGCAATAAATTGGCGGGATCGACGGGCTCGGTCCCGAAGTGATATCCCGTGCCCAGCGTCCAATGCTCGCTCAGCTCGATGTCGGCCCCCACGATAAACACGAGCTGGTCCTGGTAGCCCAAGGGGAAGGGATAGCGGAGATCGATGAGCCCGTCCGTGGCGATTGTGGTCGAGTGGAACGTGCTCTTGTCCCAGTTGAGCCATCGCATCTCGCCGTGCAGCGTCAGCCAATCCGTGGCGTCCCAGGCCGTCCCCAGAAATACCTTCTGCGGGAGTCGAAACTCGTCCATCCCGGCGTCCCCCAAGTTCACCGGTAGGATGCCCAGGACCGAGGCCTTGAGATCATCGCCCGCCAGGTCGCTGCACCAGGCAGGCGAGACGTATCCCACGCCGAACCGCAGATCGTCCGTCGCTTCGTAGTGCAGACCCAACTGGAAGCCGCCGCCGTATGCGTAGCCGCGTCCAAAGTCGACGTCCGCCGGGCCGAGCACGGTGCTGACCTCCGCCGTGGCCACGTCCATCCGCCCACCGACGCCCACCGAGAGCTTGTCCGTCAGCTTGATGCCGAGGTTCACTTGGGGGGCCACGATCTTCAAGTCGCCGTGGACGCGGCGCTTGATGAACGGGATCATCAGGTGGCGGTTCTCGTACAAGGCGGACGTGCCCGCCCGGGAGTGCACCGCGAATCCGAGCGTGAAGATGTCGTCCAGTGGCATGACCAGACCCACGTTGGCCAAGTAGCCGAACAGACGTTGGTCATCGGCCGAACCGGCCGGCCCGCGCCAATGCCCGGGAAGGATCCCCACCTCTCCGGCAAGGTCAAAGCGTGTCCTGTTTCGTGGCCACAGAGAGAGCGTCGCGGGGTTGTCGACCTGGGAGACCGCCGAATCTCCCACCGCCACGTCGGCACCGCCCCGGGCTTGGGATTGCGTGCTGATGCCCAGCGGAAACAGCCCGTCGGTTGCCAAGACGACCGACGACAGCATGCACAGCAAGAGCGCTGGGAGCGTGCCGAACCGTATGCAGACAGGCGCTGCAGGAACGACACGATGACGGGGAATCACGATGGGAAGGCGGAAGACCTCCATGCTGCCACCTCCTGCCCGCCGGGGCGGACGACATGGTTCCGGCGTGTCTCGGACCCGAGCCCGTCTACCGACGTGATGGACGAGACCGACGGTCCGATGAAGGCATCCTGCCGCTGCTCAGGACGGCCGCAGTGTAGGGCTCAACACGGGCCTTCGTCAACTTCGCGCAGGAAGAAGTACCGGGCAGCATGGTCAAAGAGCCCTACGGTTGGCGTCCGTGACCCCGGTATTCGACCTGCAAGCGAAGCTCGGTTCCCCCTTTCACGCAGACCGGCATGCCGCTATGGAGTTGTCGGCCACTGCAGTCCGAGCGCTTCGCCGCCGAGAGGTCATGGACGACGTACTTGCGGTCTACATCGACGTTGAACCATTCCGGAATCGTGTTCATCCTGGGCCAATCTTTGCGGAAACCGATGTGAAGCCGATGCCGGGGGATGTCGAAATGCAGCTTCCCCTCGTACGGTCTGTCGGCGCGGATGACGATGGCCAGGCCATGCCCGCAAGGAGCTGCGCCAAGGCGCAGATCCGCGCGCCACGGGCGAAGGAACGTGTTCCTCGTATGGAGCATGGCGTGGATGAGCACCGTGCGTACGGTGTTCGCTTCCAGCTTGTGGGTATCCCACAGCCAGGCCTTGTCCAGGGGCTTGGACGAATCCACCAGCGCGGTCGCGATCTCGCGGTCCGCCCACTGCAGACCTTGCGAAACGGGAAGCCGATGGAGCAGATACAATCCTCCCTCCACGGAGTCGGCGAGGTTGTCCCGCGACGGATGGTCCCAGTTGAAGCCCTTGTACCGAGGGCGGAGCAGGTTGCTCAACGCCTTCTTGACCTGTGCGCGATAGCGGTCCTCGCCCGTCGCCATGTCGTAGTCGAGGAAGGCGACGTAGTCGTATCCCCATCCGTCGCGGATCTGCACGTCATCGTGCGGACCGGGCTTGTCCTGAAGTCTGCCCACGATGATCCCGTCGGAGTTGGTCCCGCGGCGAATAATCTCGTCGCAAAGGTACCGGATGTGCGGGACGTACTCCGTGAACTTCTGGGGGCACGCGGTGGAGTCTACCGCCAGCAAGAGCCCCAGCCCCCCGATGATCTCGCAGCCGTGGTCGGAAAGCCGCTTGGGGACGAACTTACCGGGCTTGAGGTAGTAGTCCGCCAGACGGTGGGCCCAGTCGAGGTATTTCCGCTCGCCCGTCATGGTGTACAGCCGGGGCAGCATCTGGAGCAGCTCGCCGTTGACCTCGATGTTCTTCGACGGGATCTTCCCGTAGGGCGTCTCGATTCGCGCGTGGACGAAGATATCGTCGACGATGCCCCGCATGCGGTCGAACCACGGACCCTTGCCGAGCAGCTCGACGATCGGCGTGAGGCCGTCCTTGGCGTACTCACAGGCGCCGAAGATGACCTGATCCAAGGAGCGATCCAGCTTCCTCTTATTCACCAGGTCGTAGGCTACGGGGAGTCGGCCGACGTGGTTGCAGAGGCGTTGCTCGACGTCGAGAAGCTTACGCATGGGTCCGTTCAGGGCAGCTTCGTCCGTGAAGTACGCCGCCCACAGGACGAACGGGTAGCAGTCGGCGGCCGTGTCGCGGTAGCTCCATTCCTTGGGCGACTGCCACGTGTACAGTCCCGTGTCCCTGTCGATCGCGGGCAGACATCGTTCGCGCAGCCATCGCTGGACCTTGGAGAGCGAGTACCCGGCGATCTCGCTGGATCGCCGCGCCGCCTTCCAGGTCGATTCCTCGGCTTCCGCCGCGACCGGTGCGACGAGAAATGATGCAATGAAAAGCGCCCGACCCATGGATCCGCTCGACATGATCGCCCTCCCAGAGTCCCCCGCGACGAGAAGCGGTTCACCCGCGGATTCTATCGGACCTTCGTCGGCGATGGCATTGCCCCGATTCCACGTTGCCCTTTCGGGGCAGACCCGTTCGACCGTTGGCGCACTTCGGTCCGCGGACACCTACCGGAACCACGGTACGGGATTCCCCTGAGTCGTGCTAATCCACCCCGGGTTTCGGGTCGATACGATGACGGCCCCAAAGACGATGCCTATGCCATCAGCACAGGAGACGCCCATGTCGAGCCTGTCGGCAACAGAAGAGACACCTCAACCCCTTCGCGACCTGCTTGATCCTGCGATTGAAGAGCCCGCCAGGACGTACGACATGGGGACGGAACGTCGCAAGGGGAATCGCTACAGCCGCCGTCTGTCAGGTGTCCTCCGCTTTGCGGATCAGGTCCACCCCATCACCTGCCAGGACGTCAGCTACGGCGGACTCCGTGTGCTCGCGCCCACGAACGTTCGGATCGATCCGGGCGAGCGCGTCCTGGTGAACCTCCGACAGGGAACGCGGCTCTGCCAGGACGAATGCACTGTGGTCCACAGCGAGCACAAGGGCTATGCGATCGCCATCCACCTCCGGTTCTAGCCGGCTCGATTCCACCTCAACGCAAACGCCGGCGTCTTGCCGGGGCGAACGATCTCTGCCATTCTGCCGGGCGTCATGGACAGTGACGCACACGGAGAGCCATCCCCGATGGGTTCGGACCTCGACGCAGGTCGCGCTTCCGCCGCGCCTGGCGGCATGACGGACGATCCCGCGTCGCCGGGCGCGCCCACATGCTCGCTTCTCGTCGCCTTCCTGCTCTGCAGCTTCTTCCCACGGACGACCGCGATTCGCACGCAAGGCGTGTCGCTGCGTCGGGCCTACGCGTACCACGTTCTCACCTGCCTGATGGCCGTCGTGATCGTCTTTGTCATCGTCGCCTGGGTCGAGACTCCACACGACAACAGTCTGCGTCTGCTGCGCCGGGCCACCGTTGATTTCTACGATGTGGCGAGCGACTTTCGACGTACCCCGCTGGTGATGTCCGTGGCGACGACGGCCATCGTGCTCTCGCTGGAGCTAGGCTTCGTCCTGCTCGCCGCCCTCGCGGCGCCATGGGGCGCCCTCATCGAACCGCTACGCCATAGCCTGGGCAACGCTCTCCGTAGGACCTGGCTGCAAACGCCGCATGTGCTCCTCGCCTGCGTGCTTTGGTTGTTGCTCGCGGGGGTTTTCGAACACGCCAGCGACGCATGGAGGAGCCGGACCCCGAGTCCGATGGCCCGGGTGGGCATGGAGCGCCCCGATCGCCCGCCCCCGGAGCTCCCCAAGAACGCCGACGCCTGGCGGGACTACTACAGGGAGACAGAGAGATTCCAGCAGGCCTATCACATGGCTTGGGAGCAATGGAGGCGTGAGCAGCCCTGGTACGACAAGTACGACGAGGCCCTCCTAGCCTATACGAGTTTCAGCCTGGCGGCTTGGGTCCTGGCGGGTGTCCTTCGAGGCATCGCCACGCGTCGAGCCGGAACATCCTTCGAGGAGGCGCCGCGCTGCGAGGCGTGTGGGTACAACCTGACGGCCACCCCGCTGGACAGCCGATGTCCCGAGTGCGGCAAGCCGGCGGTCGAATCGCTCGGACCCGATGCCCGTCCTGGCACGCCGTGGGAGCGGCGATCCCAACGGGGGCGGCTCCGCGCGTACTGGGCGACGACGGTGGAGGCAGTCCGCCGGCCGACCTCTTTCGGCTTCCGGGTCCCGGTTCACCGCGGCATGTCGGACGCACGGCTGTTCCTGTTGCTTCATGTGCCCGCGTTCTTCCTGGTGGGCAGCCTGGGCGTGATCGCCCCCTTCCTCGGCGAGAAGGGATCCGGCTCTCTCGCCCACCAAGCCGAGATCTTCTGGGGGTTGGGCCCGCTCGTAGGGTACGTGACGGCCATCTGCGGCTTCGTCCTTCCGTTCCTCTTGGCCTGGATTTGCGGGGCATTCATTCGATCCACGAGGGGACGCAGCGTCTTGGCCCCTGCCTTCAAGATCATGTGCTATTTGTCCGGGGCCTTGCTCCTGTGGATGATCGGCGCGGCCGTCACCGTGAACGTCGTGATTCGAGCGGCCGACCGGTTCAACACCTACGGCCAAGCTTTCATGATCGACGGGGAGCTCCTCGCCTTTGCCGCATGGAACACCTTCTGCGGGCTGACCTTGCTGCCGTACGTCTTTTGCGCGTTTCGCGCGGCCGTGGGCACGCGCTTCGCCAATCGGTAGGAGGCTGCGTCTTCCGCCGTCGAGTCGCTCGCTCCGACGCCGAGACGACGTTATCGGGCCTTCCAGGCGGCCTTTGCGTGTATGGAGATTCCCACGGGGCATCTTCGGTCACGTCTTCGGCCCGTCGGAGACGTCGGAAGGGCCTTTCCGTGCTGGAACGATCAGGCCCTATGGGCGTTGGGATTTTCCCGGAGTTACCGCTTCAACTCCGAGGGCTCGACGCTAACAGCCCCCATGAATTGTGCCGAAGTACTGTACGAAGAAGGCGTTTGCAGTGCGGCAGGGCCGTCTACCGAACCCGGGTCGCTGTCGGCCGGTACGCAGTACGTCCCGCCAGCGACAGCTTGCCCTTGGGACGGGCCTCGTTATCCGGCCCGCTCGCGGAAGCGTTCTGCAACGGTCGGAGTGAGCCGAGTCACGAGGAACCATGGCCGATACCTGCAACACCAAGCCGGCAAGCGGACTTCAGCCGAAGGGCGACGATTGCTTCTGCTCGCTCCTCTCCAATATCCCGGGGGCGGTCTACCGCTGCACCTTCGACGACGATTGGACCATGGCGGTCATGAGCGATCCGATCGAGGAGATCTGCGGATATCCGGCCTCGGACTTCGTGGACAACAAGGTCCGGTCTTTCATGAGCGTCGTTCACCCGGGGGATGCATTTACCCTCGAGGAGATCGTCTCGGAATACGTGGCCTGTGGACAGGCCTATGCGGTCGAGCATCGCGTCTTGCACGCCGACGGCAGCATCCGATGGGTATGGAATCGCGGGCGGGGGGTGGTCGGAGCGACGGGCAACATCTGTTGCCTGGACGGCGTGATCTTCGACATCACCGAGCGCAAAAGAGCGGAGGAGCGTCTGTTGAGGGCACAGACGGCCGTCGACGCGGCGACAGACGCGGTGGTCGTCGTGGAGCAGGACGGTAGCGTCAGCTACATCAACATGGCGTTCGGCCATCTCTTCCGCTGCACGCCCGATACGGTCGGAGACGAGGACTGGGACGCGATCTTCGTGGATCGTGAGCAGGCCCGGGCGATCTTCGAGGCCATTTCCGAGGGGCACGATTGGAACGGCGAGCTGCAGATGGTCACGCGGGACGACCGGAGCTTTCTCGCGGAGGTGCGGGCCACGCCGATCCTCGACCACTCCGCCGCGACGAACGGCATGTTCTTGATGATTAACGACATCACCGCGAAGAAGCGGATGGAGAGCCAGGCCCTGCAAACGCAGAAGCTCGAATCCATCGGTCAACTCGCGGCGGGCATCGCACACGAGATCAACACGCCGACGCAATACATCGGGGACAACACCCAGTTCCTGCAAGAGGCCTTTCAGGACCTCGCGGGAGTGCTGAAGGGGTACGGACGACTCCTCGAAGCGGCCCGGACCGGGACCATCGATCCACAGCTCCTCGAGAAGCTCCAGCAAACCAGCGAGGAGGCCGACGTCGAATACCTCGTCGAGGAGATCCCGTCGGCCATCGGCCAAGCCCTCGAGGGCATCGAACGGGTCTCCGAGATCGTTCGCGCGATGAAGGAGTTCTCGCATCCGGGCGTGGAGGGCTTCACCGAGGTCAACCTGAACGACGCCATCCGCAGCACGGTGACGGTGGCAAGCAACGAATGGAAATACGTCGCGGACGTGGAATTGGACCTGGACGAGCGATTGCCTTTGGTCTCGTGCCGTGCCGGCGAGATCAACCAGGTCGTGCTCAACCTGTTGATCAACGCCGCGCATGCCATCGTGGACGTGGTGGGCGACGGGGGCCGGGAGAAGGGCACCATCACCATCGCCACGCGTTGCGACGGGCAGCACGCCGAGATCCGTCTGTCCGACACGGGACGGGGCATTCCCGAAGGGATTCGCGATCGGATCTTCGATCCGTTCTTCACCACGAAGGAGGTGGGCAAGGGGACGGGACAGGGCCTGGCGATCGCGCACACCGTGGTCGCCGAGAAGCACGGCGGGACGATCGAGTGTGAAACGGAAGTCGGCAAGGGCACGACCTTCCTCATCCGCTTGCCGCTGGTGCGAGCGGTTCCGGACGAGCCGTCAGAAAGCGAGGGAGCCGTTGCCGGATAAGAAGTCCGTTCTCTTCGTGGACGACGAGCCGAACATTCTCTCCGGCTTGCGCAGAATGCTCCGCCCGATGCGCCGCGAGTGGAACATGCATTTTGCCGACAGCGGGTGGGAAGCCTTGCGGATCATGGCCGAAAAGCCGATCGACGTGATCGTCTCGGACATGCGCATGCCCGGCATGGACGGGGTGGAGCTCCTGCAGGAGGTCCGCCGACGCTACCCGAATACCGTCTGTCTCGCCTTGTCGGGAGAGGCCTCGAAGGAGAGCGTCCTCCAATCCGTCGGGCCCATCCATCAATACCTGCCCAAGCCCTGCGACGCCGACGAGATCCGGTCCGCACTGTCCCGCTTTGGCTCTCTGCACGATCTGCTGGCCGTGGAGAAGCTCCGTATCCTGCTGACCGAACTGGAGACGCTCCCCAGCCTGCCGCAGCTCTACAAGGACCTGATGCGGCAGCTCGAATCGCCGGACGGCTCCTTGAAGGCCGTCGGGCGGATCGTATCGCGTGACATCGCGATGAGCGCGAAGGTCCTGCAGCTCGTCAACTCCGCCTTTTTCGGCATGCCCAAACACGTCTTCGATCCCGCGGAGGCCGTCAACGCCCTCGGCATGGAGACGATCAAGGCCTTGACGCTCACGGTGTGCGTCTTCGCGCAGTTCGAAGACCGGGCGATCGAGCAGCTTGCCTTGAAGCCGCTGTGGGACCATAGCATGACCGTCGCGGGCTTCGCCAAGGAGATCTGCCTTGCGGAGGCCGCCGAGCAAGAGGTCAGGGACCACGCATTCGTCGCCGGTCTGCTGCACGATGTGGGCAAACTGGTCTTCGCGTCCATGCTGCCGGAGGAGTACGCCGGGGTCCTGGAGCAGGCGCGATCGGGCGACGGATCCCTTTGGAAGATCGAGAGGGAGCGCATCGGCGCGAGCCACGCCGAGGTCGGCTCGTACCTGCTCGGCTTGTGGGGCTTTCCCGACGCCGTCATGGAAGCGCTGGCTTTTCACCATCGCCCGCAGGCGAGCCATCGTCGCGCCTTCTGTCCCCTGACGGCCGTGCACGTGGCGAACGCGCTGGCGCGTCAACGGTTTCCGGGACAGGCGGATGCGCCGCCGTTGGAGATCGACCATTCCTACCTCGATGCCCTGAGGGTTTCGAATCGGTTCTCCGTCTGGGTTGAGGCCTGCCGGGCCAGCGTCACCGAGGAAGTGGTCTGATGAGTGAGAAGATCCTCTGCGTCGACGACGACACCAACATCCTTGCGGGGTACAAGCGTCAGCTCCGCAAGCAGTTCAAGATCTCGACGGCCACCGGCGGCGAGGAAGCGCTCCGCGCCCTCGAAGAGTCCGGGCCCTATGCCGTGATCGTCTCGGACATGCGCATGCCCGGAATGAACGGCATCGAGCTGCTCAAGAAGGTCCGCGAGAAGTCCCCCGACACCGTGCGCTTGATGCTGACCGGCAACGCGGACCTGCAGACCGCCATCGAGGCCGTCAACGAGGGAAACATCTTCCGTTTCCTGACCAAACCGTGCGCGGCCGAACCGTTCGCCAAGGCCCTTGCGGCCGGTCTGGAGCAGCATCGCCTGATCACGGCCGAGAAGGTGCTCCTGCGGGACACCCTCACAGGAAGCGTGAAGGTCCTCATGGACATCGTGGCCATGGTGAACCCGACCGCCTTTGGCCGCGCCTCCCGGATTCGACGATACGTCAAGCACATCGCCCATCAGCTCGAGCTGCCGAACCTCTGGGAGTACGAGCTGGCGGGCATGCTCAGCCAGATCGGCTGCGTGACGCTCCCGAGCGGAATCCTCGACAAGCTCTTCGAGTACGGCGTGCTGAGCCCGGCCGAGCAGAAGATGCTCGCCGCGCATCCGAAAGTGGCGGGCGAGCTGCTGAGCAACATCCCTCGCCTGAAGACGATCGCCAAGATGATCGAGCTGCAGCAGGCGCCGTTCACCATGCAGTCCTCTCCCTATGCGGACGGCGAGCTGGATCCCGTCGCCATAGGAGGGCAAATCCTGAAGGTGGCCGTCGACCTCGACGAGTTGCTGGCGCCCGGCATCCCCTTCAACGCCGCGTGGCGGAAGCTGAGCTCCCGGACGGGTCAGTACAACCCCGACGTCCTCGACGCCCTCATGACCCTCCGGCTCGAGGAGGAGGAGAAGAAGACACGGGAGGTGTCGGTGGATGAGCTGCGAATCGGCATGGTGGTCAAGGAGGACATCGTGACCAAGGACGAGTCGGTGCTGGTCTCCAAGGGCCAGGAGATCACATACCCCTTGCTCGTGCTCCTCCGCAACGCCTCCAGCAAGAAGGGCGTGGTCGAACCGATCATCGTGCAGGTGGGTTCCGGTCGCGACGCGGAGGATGCCGCCTCCCTGAGCGGTGCCGGGTCCACGGAGCCGGTGACCGCAGGAGGGTAGGCCCCGAGCCAATCTGCCCTCGCCCCCGCGCGGGGCGTTGGCTTCGAGCCGACTGCACGTCCGTACCCTCCCTGTCCGTCAGTCACGCACGCGTACGTCCATGATCGAGGGCGTACGAATCAACTCTCGATCCGCAGGATGGGACCGACGTGATAGCGACTTGCCGCCTGGATGGGCAAGGCGTCCCCGAGGAGGTGTCGGTGCGTCTCCAGCGCCAGCGCGGGGGCGTTGTTCTGCTCGCTGAGGTGGGCCAGCGCTACCCATTGCAGGC
>CAZKCX010000031.1:0-20389 GCA_964550865.1 uncultured Planctomycetales bacterium | reverse complement strand
GACGGCAGCGTCGACGATTCCCTCGCCGTCGCGCGGGACGAAGTGGGGGATGATCCTCGCATCCGCATCATCAGCTACGAGAAGAACCGTGGCCGCGGCTATGCGATCCGACAAGGCTTCGCGGCCGCTCGCGGCGCGTTCCTCGTCGTCACGGAGGCCGACCTGAGCTGGGGCACAGACATCGTCGGTCGCCTACTAGAGGCCTGCAAACAGCCGGGCGTCGACATGGTCGTGGCGTCGCCCCACATGGAAGGGGGCAAGCTGGAGAATGTGCCGGCGTATCGGGCCTTCCTCACGAATTTCGGGAACGTCCTGCTCCGCCGGCTCATGCCCGGCGGCTTGACGATGAACACGGGCATGACCCGCGCCTACCGCAGAACCGTCGTCGATGCCCTCGATCTCTCGTCGGACGGCAAGGAGCTGCATCTGGAGATCATCAGCAAGGCCCATGCCCTCGGCTTTCGCATGATCGAGATCCCCGCCGCGCTGGCCTGGACGATCGAGCGACGGCAGGAGAAACGACGCTTCCGCGCCCGCGGACTGATCGCCTCACACATTCTCCACGGCCTGGCGGAATCCCCGATGACCCTCTTCGGATGGGCCGGCGGGCTCTTGCTCAGCCTCGGGTTGCTCGGGCTGCTCAGCAGCGCGGCGATGGTGCTCTGCCCGCGATGCGCGTCTCCGGCCGCGAGCCTGCCGATCCTCTCCGGGGTGTCGGCTGCCTCGGGCATCCTGGTGCTCTTGGCGGGCTTCGTCGCGACGACGGTGCGGGATCTCCGCCGAGAGGTGTATCGACTGCAGCGACGCATCCTGGCCGCCTCTCGATATCGAACGAGACGCGAGGGAACGAACGGCGCCTCCGCGCAGACCGATTCCACCGACGCCGACGGCCCGCGCTGATTTGCCCATGAGAATCTGCCACATCATCACACGACTGATCGTCGGTGGCGCGCAGGAAAACACCCTGCTGACCTGCGAAGGGCTCCATCGGCGCGGCCACGAGGTCCTCCTGCTCAGCGGCCCCGAGACCGGGCCGGAAGGCTCACTGCAGGACCGCGCCGCGCAAGGCGGATACGCGTTTGAGCTTGTCGAGTCCCTGGGAAGGGAGATCCGTCCTCTGCGGGATTGGCGATGCCGTCGCGAGCTGGCGCGACGGCTCCGCGCGTGGTGCCCCGACGTCGTCCACACCCACAGCAGCAAGGCGGGCGTGCTCGGCCGATTGGCCGCTCGGGATGCGGGCGTGCCGACGATCATCCATACGATTCACGGAATGAGCTTCAACCGCACGCAGCCCGCACTCAAGCGGAAGCTCTTTGCCTCGCTGGAGCGGCGGTGCGCCCGCTTCACGGACCGGATCGTCACGGTCGCGGACGCGATGGTCGAGCAGTGCCTCGCGGCAAACGTCGGAAGACCCGAGCAATTCCAGACCGTCTATTCGGGAATGGACGTCGAGGCGTTCGACCCGAACCGGTACGACCGTGAGGCGGTTCGCCGCGCTTGGGGCTTCCGTGAAGACGCCGTGATCGTCGGGACCGTCGCCCGCCTGTTCGCGAACAAGGGATACGAGCAGCTGATCCCCGCCATGGCCGAGGCGGCTCGAAGGGACGAACGCCTTCGCTTCGTCTGGATCGGCGGTGGGGCATGGACGGAACGCCTCCGAGCGGAGCTGGATCTGGCACTGCTGAGCGAGCACGTCGTGCTGCCCGGACTGGTCCCGCCGTCGAAGATCCCCGAGTTGCTGTCCGGCGTGGACATGCTCGTGCATCCCTCCCAGTGGGAGGGGCTGCCCCGCGCGGTGGTGCAGGCATTGCTGATGGAACGCCCGGCGATCAGCTTCGACATCGACGGCGCGCCGGAGGTCGTGATCCCGGGAGAGACCGGCATCCTGGTCCCCCTGAATGACGTGTCGGGGTTGGCGGATGCCATGGTGGAGCTGGCACGCGACCCCGAACGTCGCGCCCGCTACGGTCAGGCGGGTCGTGCTCGATGCCTTCGCCAATTCGATGCCCGACAGATGGGGGAGGCGCTCGAGCGGATCTACAGTCAACTCTTTTCGCAATAAATATTTACATTCTTTCTTCAGCCCCAACCCCGCCCGCCTGCCTCCGGGATCTCCAGGCCGTGACTCGTCTGGCGCCGGAGCAACCGAGAGGAATCACGTGAGACCAGGGGAAACCGGCTAAATCCGGAATCTGGTTTTCCCGATTACACCTTACGGGGCGGCAGCGAGATACGAGATGCGCCCGGCCGCATCGCGGAGCTGTCATGCCCTTTGCAGAGCGTGCTTGACCCCACAGACGTTTCGACTTCGACGAGGTACTCCCGATGGGCAAGCGCAGGAACGGCCATTCCGGTCGACCGACTTCGACAGGGCGGCGCAGGGATCCAGCGAACGGGCACGCCGATCGCACCGCTGCCCCATCCCGGTTCCGACGCCTTCGGGGCCCGGCCGTCTTCGTTCTCGGCATTGGGCTCGGTGCGCTGGCCGTCCACGCGCCACGGCTCGACCGCTGCGAGGCAAGACAAGGCCCCCATCCCCCCTCGAACGGCTCCGCAGAGAGGGCAACCGCAGACGCTGACCCGAGGCGACGCGCGCCCGTCGGCCCTCCCGCGATCGACCACACGCGGTTCGCCTATTCCGACTCCGTCGTGGTGCGCTTGGATGAGGTCCGTCGCGAGAAGAGGCAGGCCATACTCCGCCTGTTCCACGACGTGGAGAAGACCGCGCGGGGCATCGCCGAGGACGAGACGTTGCGTCGGTGTTTCCATGAGATGCGGGGGCTCTACGATACCGAGGCGGGCAGGGCGGGGCAGTGCCCGGAAAGCGTGCTGGTGGCCGCACGGAAGTATCAACGCGCTATCGACCAGTACTACCTGCTCAACTACCGGCGGTTCTACGACATCCTCTTCGTCTCGCCGGACGGCTACGTCTTCTACAGCATTCGCAAGGAGCCGGACTATCACACATGGATCGCCGAGGACTCCTTCCTGGGGCAAGGGCTGCGCAAGAGTCGATGCGGGCCCGCGGGAGAATTCGTCCTGGACTACCATTACTACCCACCGTCCGGCAAGCCGTCGGCGTTCTTCTTGGTCCCGGTCGTCGAGGACGGCGTCCGTCACGGGTGGTTCGTCTTGCAGTATCCCATCAAGATGCTCGACATGCTGATGGTCGACCACAGCGAGTTGGGCCATACGGGCGAGGTGTACCTGGTGAACCGCGAGCGGCGGATGCTGACCGATTCACGATTCCACGGGGAACACACGCACCTGAGATTCTCCGTGGATGCCCTCGAATCGGCCGAGCGCGAGGGCGGAGTCTCGGGGAGCGGGTTGACCACGGATTACCGCGGTGTCCGCGTCTTTGGCTCGTACGAGCGATTCCGCGTTCTGGGCCAGGAATGGATCATCGTCGCCCAGATCGACGAGGCCGAGGTCATCACGGACTTCTACCGTGAGAACCAACAGCGGTGCCGGGCGCGGCTGCTCGAGCGTCTAGCTCGGACGCCCGCGATTCCGCGGTCGCCGTGTCCTCCGAATGCCGAGGCCGTCCTGGTCGACATGGACGATTTCGAGAAGGCCGAAGAGGGGGAGGCCCTGGCGACGCGTGGCGTCTCGACGTGTACGGCCGTGACGGTCACGCTGCCCGGACGCTTCAGCTACCTCGCGCACATCAGCCCGTACGACAAAATCTACGGGGCCAATCGACTGACGAATACGCTCAAGCAGCTTATCAACCGGATTCGCTACTACGACATCTACCAGAACGAGCTCGGCAAGCTCGAGGTCGTCATCGTCGCCACGCACACCGACAGCATCGACATGGTCCTGAACAAGCTGATGCGTTACGGGATTACGCTGGCCCAGATCCGCTTCGCCTGGGAGCCGCGGGCGCGCTACGCCGACGTGATGGTGCCCTCCGGCGGTGGCGAGACCATCATCGAATGGGTGCAAGACGACATCATGCCCCAACGGAGGACGCAGTGGGCGTCGGATCTCGCGGACCTCGCCAGTGTCGTCCGCGCGCTGTGCCGGCTGCCCGACCAAGCGGGGACAGAAACGTGATGCCTGTCTTCGGGGGAAACTGCACTGCCCACAGAGCAGCGGCGCTCTTCCGGTAAGACGCGAACCGAAAACTCGCAGGCGGCACCGGTCGCCTACCTCTTGCCCAATGCCTCTTCGCGCGTGAGGTCGTGCGACTGCACGCAGTAGTCGAGGATGGCCATCGGGTCGTCCGTCTTGGGGATGCGGTCGGGCCGGCGGCTCGTCCGCTTGAGGTGCTCGACCAGGAGCGAGACGTAGCGGTCCACGCGCTGCTTGTGCTCCGGACGCTTCGCCAGGTTCGTGAATTCCCCGGGGTCGGTCTTCGTGTCGAACAGCTGGAGCGTCGGGCCCGGCAGCGGGTACTTCTCGCCGGGATCGTAGCCGTCGGGTCGCCGCTCCTTGCCGCGGATGTAGACGAGCTTCCAGCGGTCGTCGCGGACCATCGCCTCGTCGGCCCATGCGTATTCGACGAAGACGCGCCGGCGGTGTTCGTCGGTCTTGCCCTCGAGCAGCGGCACGAGGCTGCGGCCCTGAACGGCCTTCGGCGTCGGCAGTCCGCAGAGATC
This sequence comes from uncultured Planctomycetales bacterium, assembly GCA_964550865.1. Taxonomy (GTDB): domain Bacteria; phylum Planctomycetota; class Phycisphaerae; order UBA1845; family JAFGLZ01; genus JAFGLZ01. Next base: position 15,782 of record CAZKCX010000031.1, on the reverse strand, counting down.
GAGGATCGTCGGCATGATGTCGATGAACTCGACCAACGCCCGCGTGCTCTTGGCCGAAGGAAGCCGCTTGGGATACCGAATCAGCAGCGGCGATCGAACGGCCGGCTCGTACGAGCAGTGCTTCTCGAACCGCCCGTGCTGGCCGAGGTTGTAGCCGTGATCGCCGATGTAGACAACGATCGTGTTATCTGCTTGCCCACTCCTCTCCAGCGCGTCGAGCACCAGGCCCATGTTCTTGTCCATGAATTCCGTGGACGTGTAGTACGAGGCCTGGACCTTGCGCTTCTCTTCGTCGGTGAGGTCACGGAAGATCTCCGGGATCTGCCAGTCGTCCTCCGGTCCGACCTTGGGGACGGTAAACTTCGACGGGTCGTGCCGGTCGCGGTACTCCAGCGGGAAGCGGAACGGCGAGTGCGGGACGGTCAGGCTTACGACGCAGCACCACGGGCGGTCTCGCTCCTTCGTGATGAACTCGACGCCGCGACGGGCGTACCACGTGTCCCACATGTAGGCGTCCTTCAGGCCGAACGGGCGGTACACGCCGTTGATCCACAACCGGGCGGGATCCTTGAACGGCTTCCAGACGGGCAGGACGTCGGGGCTGGTCGTGTCGACCTTCTGCCCCTGTTTCTTGAGCCAGCGGTGCCAGTGGCCCCGGCCGAGGACCACATCAAAGCCGTGCTTGAGCCCGCTGTTGAAGTGTGTCTTGCCGTACCAGGCGGTGTCGTAGCCGGCCTGCTTGAGGACCTCGCCGAGCGTGACGGCCGATGCGGGCAACGGCGTCCGCAGCTCGGTGACGCCGACGGTCCGCGGGTACATGCCGGTGATGAACGCCGCGCGGGAGGCCGAGCAGATCGGGGCGTTGCAGTAGGCCCGGTCGAATCGCATCCCGCCTTCGGCCAGCCGATCGAGGTTGGGCGTCCGGACGATCTCGTTGCCGTAGCAGCCGGTGACGTAGGCCGCGTGATCGTCGCTGATCAGCCAGAGGACATTCGGCTTGTCCGAGGCATGGGCGGTGGTTGTCGGGGCGAGCAAACAAGTGAGACAGAAGAGATAGGCAAGAGCTGGAAACGGGGGGTTCCCGAACAGGTAGTGAGGCATATGTAACCGCTCCTACGCGTCAGGGGCCGACATCGGCCCTACGAACCTAGCGGCAGACGCCGCACTCGATGCCGCCCGTCCTCTACGACCACAATCGCGCCGTTCAGCAGGGCTTCTTCGACTTTGGGAAGAACTGCCTCAAGCCGCTTCTTCACGAACGGCGTCCTCGTGTTGTTGAGCCGGAACAGCACCACGCTCACCGTTCGACCGCCAGAGAGCGCGAGAATCTCACCGAAGTCGAGGTCAAAGGTTAGAATCACACGACCCTCGCCGAGGGCCTTGGCGAAGATGTCCACGTCCGGTAGTTGGTGGAGTCCTTCTTCCCGCAGATGGACAACGTCGTGGCGCAGTTTTCGCAGCCACGCGCCGATCCCTTCGGACACGCCCATGTCCGCAAGAAACCTCATGGTCTATGCCGTTTGAACCTCTTCCTCGGTCAGCCACGCTGCGTTTTCCAGCGCCTGCTGGATGTCCTCTCGCTCCAGATCGGGGTAATCCGTCAGAACCTCTTCGCGCGTCGCGCCATGCGCAATCTGCTTGACGATCACGGACACAGGGATCCGCATGCCACGGATGCACGCTCGCCCACCGAGAATCGCCGGATCAAACGTGATTCGATCGAACGCAACCATAGGGCACCTTAGACTCTCGCCACTGCTCTCTTGCATGCCCCCAATGCTGGTGGGTGCATAGCGGTTCCGCCAACATCCTGGCCGTGACTTCTTAGGATACAGCGCCGACGAAGCGGTTGCGAGCGGATAGTGTGCATCGTGGTGTAGTTCGCTTCGGTAGACCGATGCTGGCAGGCGATGCAGCGGGCAAATCCCGTCCTACTTTCCCGCGTCGAAGACGCGGAACTCCCAAATCGTGGGGACGTCCGTCGCCTCCAGGATGTTCAGTCGGACGTGCCTACCGGACACCGGCGGGAAGCGCTTCGCGTACGCAGCGCCGATCCGCGTGCCCTCCAGGCACACGCGCCATGCGTCGCCGTCCTTGACCTCCAGCGCGAACCGGCGCGTTCGGTCGTAGGCCTCGCAGATCTCCACGCGATCGATCGTGACGGGCTTGCCGAGGTCGACCGCCAGCCAACCGCTCTTCGTGCCCTTCCCCGCGCCCCACCGCGTGCTCGGGTCGTCGTCGATCGCGCGGATCGGTTCATACCCCGGCGCGGGCCAGACGCTCGAGGCCGTGATCGGCTTTCCGACGGCCACGGATCCCGATGGGTCGGCGATCGGCGGGATGTCACCGGCCGGTCCGTCCAGCTCCAGCTGGACGATCGTGTCGATCGGGTGTCGGTGCTGCTCCGCAACCGTGATGGTCACCCCCTCGTCGTCTTGGCTCACCTTGACGTCGCCGCCGGTCAGGAGCGAGGCGGCGAGCACCGACTTCGGAATCCCCGGCAGCGTCAGGGTCGGTCCCGGCCAATCCAGCACGTGCAGGTAGATCGTCTTGCCTTTGTGCGTGCTCGCCCCCCAACGCGCCGGCTTGAACGGGCCGCCGCGCGTGGCGTAGAGGCTCTCGCCGTAGCGTTTGAACCACGCGCCGATCTCGCGGAACCGATCGGCCTGGCGGGGCTCGATGCGCCCATCCGGCATCGGATTGGTGTTTAGGGCGAGGTTACCGTCACCCCCGACGCACCTCACAAGCGTCCGGATGCACTCGGCGAGCGACTTGATCTTGTCGTTCGGCTTCCAGGACCACTGGGTGCCGAGCGTAATGCACGATTCCCACGGACGGTCGGATTGGAAGTGGCCGATCCGCTGCTCGGGGGTATCGAAGTCGCCCCGCAGGCCGCAACGATTGTTGATGATCAGGTGCGGCTGGATCGTACGCGCTACCTTGAACAGGTTCTTCGCGTCCCAGTCCTCGGGCGTACCACCAAGTCCGTCGAACCAGAGCCCGTCGATGTGGCCGTAGTTCGTCAGCAGTTCGCGGACCTGTCCGTGCAGGTATCGGATGTACCTGGCGTGGTTCTCCGTTCGATAGTCCGGGTGATGCCAATCAGGTTGGGAGTAGTAGAGGAACAGCTTGATTCCCGCCTGGCGGCACGCCTTGGCGATGTCGGCCATCACGTCGTGTCGCCACGCGGCCTGGGGGCTCGTGCTCCTGTAGTCGGTGAGTTTCGTATCGTACAGGCAATAGCCGTCGTGGTGTTTGACGAGGAAGATGATGTACTTCGCGCCGGCGTCCCGCGCTACGCCAGCCCACCGACGGGCGTCGAACTCCTCGGGCTTCCACTTCTTGTAGAGATTGTCGTACACGTCGACGGGCGTCGGACCGGTGCCCTTGCGACCTCGCCGCTCGCCGCCGCGCGACCAGCCGATCTCGAGACCTGTCAGCGTCACGGGCCCCCAACAGACGAACATGCCGAACTTCATCCGGCGCCAGTCGTCCATGACCTCCGGGCGGGCTTGGAGGAAGTCCTCCACAGGACTTGTCGGGCCTGGCCCGCCCTCAGCGCCGTTGACCATGAAGAGCAATAGAAGACAGTTCGCCAGACTGTTGATGCCGGTCATGTGCGTGCTCCCAAACTGCCGTACCCACGGTTAGACCGAACGGCTTCCCACAAGCTTATCGTACATCGGGTGCCCCGGCGTACAGTGGCCGCCGCAGTTGCAGACGTACGCGGTGGGCTTGCCTTTCAGCTCGTCGCCGAGGACGGCCCACATCTCGGGCATCTCCAGGCAGATCGAGATGTGCGTAGCCGGGCTGACGCGGCGGATCTCGTCGATGCAGTGGCGGTACATCCCCAGCCGGACCTCGAAGGGCATCGGGTGTCCGCCGCCGGCCTTGAGCCCCCGGGCGTTGATGAACGGTGCGGTCGCCTCCATCGCCGCGGCGATCTGCGGGTCGAGCAGCTCCCAGCGGAGGCACGCCCGCGCGACCTCGTAATCCATCCAGCCGAAGGCGCAGAGCGTGATGATGTCCGGGCGGGTCCGGCCGAAGATCGCCTCGATCAGCTCGGTGTAGCCTTCGCGCCAGTTCATCACGGGGATCATCGGGCTGAAGCGATAGCGGCAGAGGTAGCCTGCCCCCTGGCACTTGCGGACCGCTTCGATCCGCTCGTCCATGGTGGAGGTGCGCTGTTCCATCTGCTCGGTCTGGATCCGTGGGCCGACGCTCCACTGGAGGATCGTCTTGCCGCGATGGTCCAGGTCGAGCAGGAAGTCGACGTTGTCGCTCTTGCCGGCGTAGATCTGGAGGTACTTGTCGGGCTTGCGGGCGAAGTACTCGACGAGCATCCGGGCGTGTCCCCACACCGGCTCGAAGCAGAGGGTGTCCGACTGATTGTCCCACTTGAAGAGGCGTTGATCGCCGGCCTGCGCCATCCAGTCGTCGAGGTGGGCGCACCACTCGTCGAGGTTCACGAAGATCCGGCAGACGTCGCCGAACCAGCAGTAGTCGCAACGAAAGGGGCAGCCGCTGACGGAGTGGATCTGCCAGGCCGACTGGCAGATCACGCCCTTGTTCTCCTCGCGGAACCACGCCTCACCGTCGGGTCGGAACCACCAATGGTGATAGCCGCCGAGGTCGCGGTGGTTCAGGCCGGGGTATTGCTGGAGGCGGGCCTCCCGGGTGGCGTCGTCGTGGAACTTGGCCGTGGTCAGGACGATGTCGGGGTCGTGTCGCTGGTCCCACGCGTGGTGTCCCCACCGGCCGAAATCCTTCCAGCCGTATTCGTCGGGGAGCTTGTCGAGGCGCTGGTCGTCGACGATCTCGGGCTCGCCGTCGGAATCGATGGCCGCGAGCAGGCGATCGACCACGCCTCGGCAATCGGCGCGGTCCCAGGCGTCTTCGGTGATGACGACGTGTCTCGGGGCAAGATGCATCATCGCGGCGGCCCTCCGATCTCGATTGGCGGAACCTGCATGATTCTGTATTGTAGCGGCGGACGCAAGGAGCTTGGTGTGACGGAGACGCAGGAGGCTGGAATCGAACCTTCCGCCGCGGGGCGACGGTGGGACGTGCTGCTGGCCACGGCGGTTGCGGCGATTCCGCTAGCGCTGCTGGTGTATCGGTTCCACTGGCTGGTCGACGACGCGTTCATCTCGTTCCGCTATGTCCGGCACCTGGCCGAGGGGCACGCGCTTCGCTTCAACATCGGCGAGTCCCCGCCGGTGGAGGGGTACAGCAATTTTCTGTGGGTGCTGGTGCTGGCACCGTTTCACAAGATGGGCTGGGAGGCGCCGCTGGTCTCGCGGGTGATCTCGGTCGCGTGCGGGTTCGTTCTGCTGTGGCGGACGGTCCGATTCGTCGGCGTCCGCATGGAGCTGGACCGCGTGCGGTTGATCGTGGTGGCGGTCTTTCTCGCGACGTTGCCGCCGCTGGCCGTCTGGTCGACCTCGGGGCTGGCGACCATGCCGCATGCCCTGCTGGCGTTTCTGGCGTTCGAGTTCGTGGTGGCCGCGCCGGGCGGGCCGCGTCCGATTGCCGGGAGCCTCGTGTGTGTCCTGCTGATCTTGATCCGGGTCGACGGCATGGTGTGGGCGGCGGGTTTTTTGGCGCTGGCCGGTTGGATCGTGCTCTTTCAGCGGGGGCGGGAAGGCCTGGGGAATTGGCTCGTCTGCGCCGGCGTTTCCTTTGCGACGGTGGCGGGGTTGACGGTCTTTCGATTGGCGTACTTCGGGCTGCCGTTGGCGAACACGGCGTACGTGAAGGTCGGGGTCAGTGCGATGACGCTGGAGCGCGGGTTCAAGTACGTACTGAACTTCGTGCTGACGTTTCCGCACGTCCTCGCGATGATCGTGGCGGGTGCGGTTCTCGTGGAGCGCCTGCGAGGACGTGGCTCGTTGGGATCTTGGGTATTCCTGATCGTCTTGGGCCATCTGGCGTATCCGGTGATGGTCGGCGGGGACTGGATGGCGATGGGTCGTCTACTCGTGCCGGTCACGCCGTTCTTGGCGCTGCTTTTCGGGCTGGTGTTGCATCGCATGGTTCGGCAGGGATCGCCGACATTCGGCGTGGCGCTCGGGGCGATTGCCCTTTCGCTGTTGCCGGCGTGGAATCTGCACGTCGTGCCGCAGGGCGTGCGCGAGTTGGCCGTCTTCCACCGTGGGTTCGAGATGTCGAGCGAGTACGAACGTTGGCAGCGGGAACGGCGTCAGGTCGGCGAGCGGACGAAGTTCGCCTTGGCGATTCGGGAGCACACGGAGCCCGGCGAGAGCATGATCGCGATGAGCATCGGGGCGTTCGGGTACTACACGGAGCTGTTCCTGTACGACCTCAACGGTCTGGTCACGCCGGAGGTGGCGCATCGGGACGCCCCGCGGCGGCGGCTTCCGTCGGGTCACGACAAGTGCGTGCCTCGGGAGTTCTTCCTGAAGGATCGGCCGACCTACTACGAGGCGATGTATCTCAAGATCGGGGAGGGACCGCGCTTGAGCGCGGATCGGCCCAACCGGTTGGGGTGGGATCGGCCGTTCGATTTTGATCGACCGGCGGAGGTTCGGGCGGAGTATTTGCCGGTCGGCTACCTGTTGTCTCGCGACGAGGGGACGGGCAAGCGTCAGCTTCTCGTGCTGATTACGCGGAAGGACGTTTATGCGGAGAAGCTGCTGGGGTCATGAGGTTGGGCGTAGGGAACCTGACGGTGTATTTGCAGGGCGTTGGAGCCGGTCAGGTGCGTTGACACCCGAGCGAGGGTTTGTTTAGCCTGCTTCCATGTCGGATGACCGAGATCACGCCGCGTTCGAACCCTCTCCCGACGTTGATACCGTGTATGAATCGAGTGGATCGGGGGCTTGTATTCCGTCTCCGCCTGGGGCGACCTCACTCGATCGGTGGATGATGGTGCTCGTGGCGGTCGTGACGTTCGTTGCGTTTCTGCCGGCGCTGAACAACGGCTTCGTGGAATGGGATGATCAGGTCGTCCTGCTGCAGAACTACAACTTCCGCGGGTTGGGGTGGCCGCAGATCCGGTGGATGTTCAGCACGGGGCATATGGGGCACTTTCAGCCGATGACGTGGCTGACCTACGGTCTTGACTACACGCTTTGGGGGATGGACCCGACGGGCTATCATCTGACGTCGATGCTGTTTCACGCGGCGGCGGCGGCGGCGTTCTTCTGGGTGGTCCGGGCGCTATTGTTCCATGCGATGGGCCGGGAGGATCGCGACGTCTTGCCCGGTCTGACGATCGCGGCGGGCGTCGGCGCGCTGTTCTTCGCGATTCATCCGCTCCGCGTGGAGTCGGTGGCGTGGGCGACCGAGCGTCGGGACGTGACGAGCGGGTTCTTCTTCCTGCTGACGCTGGGGGCGTATCTGCACGCGGTGACGATCCAGTCGAATCCGAAGATGCGGAAGAAGTGGTTGGCGATGGGGGTGTCGTTCTACGTCGTTTCGCTGCTGTCCAAGTCGATCGGGATGACGTTACCGGTGGTCCTGGTCATCCTGGATGCCTATCCGTTGCGGCGGTTGGGGCGCTTCGGTCGAGGGTGGTTGGCGCCTGAGGTCCGCTGGGTGTGGAAGGAGAAGCTGCTGTTCCTCGTTCCGGCGGTTGCGGCGGCGCTTTTGGCGCTGGTGATGCAGCAGCAGGGGGGGTTCGTGGGCACGCTGGACCGGGTTCCGTGGGCGGCACGGATCGCGATCGCGTGTTATGCGGCTTCGTTGTACCTCTTCAACACGTGGGTTCCGCTGTGGCTGTCACCGCTGTACGCACCCGACTCGCCCTTCGATCCGTGGGCGTGGTACTTCGTGCTGGGGGGGGTGGTGTTGCTCCTGGTGACGGTGGCGGCGGCGCTGACGGCGCGTCGTTGGCCTGCGGGAATTGTACTGTGGGCGTGCTACGTGATCGTCCTTGCGCCGGTGGTGGGTCTGCTGCAAATCGGTCCGCAACTGGCGGCCGATCGCTATACCTATCTCTCGTGTTTGGGCTGGGCGGCACTCGGCGCGGCCGGTTGGTTCGCGCTCTGGAAGAGGCGACATCGTCCCGGCGTCATGCAGGCGCTGTACCTGGCCGGATCGGCCCTCACGGTAGCATTGCTGATCGCGCTCGGCGTGCTGACCTGGCGTCAGACCCTGGTCTGGCGGGACACCGGAAGTCTGTGGAAGCAGGCGATCGACGTCCACCCCGAAAACGGCCAGGCCCACAGCTCGCTGGGCGCCTGGTACGGTCGACACGGCGACTGGAAGAAGGCCCTGGAGCATCAGCGGCTCGCCGTGAAGTATCGCCCCGAACGTGTGGCGGGCCATGCCCGCCTGGGATTCGTGCTCTCGAAGCTCGGGCGCGTCGACGAGGCCATCGCCGCCTTTCGAAAGGCGCTCGAGCTCCAGGCGGATTTCGTCAGTGCGCACACCGGCTTGGGCGTCTTGCTCAGCCGATCGCTGAACCGAGCGGAGGCCCGCGAAGGGTTGGAGCATCTCCAGAAGGCCGTCGCCCTCGATCCCACGCATACCGCTTCGCGGTTCAATTTGACCACCTTCTACCTGCAACGCGGGCGATATGATCGTGCCCGACAAGTCCTCGAGGACGGCGTGAAGGCGGACCCCAAGAACCCCCGGTTCGCGGCCCGCCTGGCCTGGCTCCTGGCGACGTGCCCCGATCCGACCGTCCGCGACGGCGAGAAGGCGCTGCTGCTCGCGCGCCGCGCGAATCAAGCGACGGCCGATCGCGACCCGTACGTGCTCGACGTCCTGGCTGCAGCCCTGGCCGAAAACCGGGACTTTGAGGAGGCAGTCCGTGTGGCCGAGCGCGCGGTCCGCCTTTCCCTCCGGCATCCCTCCAAGGGGCGGAGGGCCGTGATCCAGAACCACCTCTCCTCCTACCGCGCCGGCAAGCCGTGGCGCGACGTGCGCCGTGGCGGAGGCAGAGTCCTCCCCTAGCCTCATCCACCCTATAAGGGCGGGCCTCGACCGAAGCACCCATCCCCCAGAAGCGCTTTGCGGCAAGGCCTCGTATCTGTCGATCCTGCCGATGCGGTGATACCATGGACGCCCACTTCGGGAGTGACCACCGACGGCGGGGGCGACGAAAGGGGTTCGATCGTGAAGGGCCAACGATGTGCAGGGGCGAGCGCGTTCTGGCTGTGGTGCGTGTGCCTGATCACGCCGGCGCAGTCGGCGGAGAACGTCATGGGCACGTTTGCGTGTGATCAGGTCGCCAAGGCGAAGTTCGGGGTCGGCGGAGAGATGGGTCGACGCGTTGCGGTGAATCTCGAGAACTGGCTGCTCATCGCGCCGCACGCCAACCCCGGCATGCTCGAGATGTTCCGCCTGCGCGACCGCAAGCCCGTGCCGAAGCTCGTGCCGTGGGCGGGCGAGTTCGCGGGCAAGTACCTGATCTCCGCCGTGCAGGCGCGCCGGATGGTCGACGATTCGCGGCTCGACGCTCACCTGCGATGGTTCGTCGGCAAGCTCATCGAAACGCAGGCGGACGACGGCTACCTCGGGCCGTTCCGCAAGGAGGAACGTCTGCTCGGCCATTGGGACCTGTGGGGCCACTACCACATCATGCTCGGGCTGCTGAAGTGGTATGAGGACACGGGCGACACGGCGGCGCGGGACTGTGCGATCCGCGCGGCCGACTTGATCTGCAAAACCTACCTGGACACCGATCGCCGGCCGGTGCAGGCAGGCTCGACGGAGATGAACCTCTCGGCCATCCATGCGCTGGGGAAGGTCTATCGCCACACCGGAAACGAGAAGTACCTGCGGATGGTGCGGGTCTTCCTGAAGGACTTCGAGCACGAGCAGGCGGGCGACTACTTTCGCCAGGGCCTCGCCGGCGTCGACTTCTACCAGACGCCCAGGCCGCGGTGGGAAAGTCTGCACTGCATCCAAGGGCTCACCGAGATGTTCCTGATTACGGGCGAGGCCGATTACAGGACATCGCTGGTGAACCTGTGGCGGAGCATGGCCCGGTACGACCGCCACAACACGGGCGGGTTCTCTACGGGGGAGCAGGCCATCGGCACGCCGTACGAATCGGGTGCGATCGAGACGTGCTGCACGACGGCGTTCGCCGCGCTGACCATCGACGCCCTGCGGCTGACGGGCGATTCGACCATCGCCGACGAGCTCGAGCTTTCCACCTGGAACAGCATCCTGGGCTCACAGCACCCCTCGGGACGATGGTGGACCTACAACACGCCGATGGACGGCCACCGGGCGGCCTCGGCGCATACCATCGTCTTTCAGGCCCGGGTCGGCACGCCGGAGCTGAACTGCTGCTCGGTGAATGCCCCGCGCGGGATCGGGATGCTCAGCGAGTGGGCGATCATGGCGGACGAGGAGGGCGTGTTCATCAACTACTACGGGCCGATGTCGTTCGAGGGCACGCTGCCCGACGGCACGAAACTCACGCTTCGGCAGGAGACGGCGTATCCCAAGGACGGGCATGTCACCATCGTGCTCGAGCCCGCCGAGGCGAAGGCGTTCGCCGTTCGGTTGCGCATCCCTCGGTGGTCGAAGCAGACGAAGATCGTCGCCGGCGGCGAGGACCTGGCGAACGTCGAGCCCGGCCGATACGTCTCGGCGAAGCGGACGTGGAAGCCCGGCGACAAGATCGAGATCGACCTGGACATGTCGATCCACACGTGGGTGGGCGACGGCCCGTGCTCGAACAAGGTATCGCTCTACTACGGCCCGCTGTTGCTGGCGTACGACCAGCACCACAACCCGTTCGACGCCGACGCCATCCCGACGCTCGACTTCAAGGACCTCTCCTACACCGAGGGGTCGTACCGCGGTCAGTTCGAGCCGATCGTGCTCTTTGCGTTCCAAGGAGCGGAGGGCAAGGCCGTCAACCTGGTCGACTTCGCGACCGCCGGCGCCTACGGGACGGAGTACCGGTCGTGGTTGCCGGTGACCAACGCGCCGCCGCCGCGGTTCTTCCTCCGCCGGCCGGGGGACGGCGCCAAGATCCCGGCGGGTCCCTATCGTTTTGAGTGGACGGGCGCGCGGTCCGTCAAGGGAAGGACGTATACCTTCTTGCTCTCTGCCGACGCCTCGATGGCCGACCCGATCGTCCGGGCCGACGACCTGACCCGGCCTCGGTATGTCATGAAGCAACAGCTCGAGCCGGGCAAGACGTACTACTGGCATGTGGTCGCGCGGAACGAGAGCGGAAACTCACCCGCCAGACACGGCCCGCGAACCGTCGTCATCGACCCCGACAAGGAGAACGAATTCCTCGATCACCCCGCGCTGCTGGACTTCCGCGAGGATGACACCGTGACGCTCGCGCCCCTCGACGGGGACGGCACGCCATCGTGGGGATACCTCGAAGAGTCGCGAAACACGGCGCCCGCTCCGGACCGCAACGCCAAGGCCGACGGCGCGGTCGCGTTTCGGGGCGACGGCATGCTGCGCTACCGCATCCCGTTCTTTCCGGAAGAGGACTACAGCGTAGCCGTGTGGGCCTATCCGATCGCCTACCCTCGAGGCCACGAGATCGCACAGATCTTCAGCGCGTGGTGCAGGGGGCTCGACGACCCGCTCCGCCTGACGATTCAGGACAAGAAGATCCACGCGCGGATCGAGGCGAGCCGAATGCATGGTACAGAGGGCGTGCCGCTGCCGCTGAACGAGTGGATCCACCTCGCGGCGGTCAAGGAGGGCGGCACGCTCACGCTGTACGTAGGCGGAAAGCCCGCCACGCAAGCCAAGGCCCCGAAACGCGTCACGAGCCTGGCCGAGGACTTCGCCCTGGGCGGCAACCCACATTACTCGGGCCCGGAGTTCTTCACCGGCCGGTTGGATGACTTCGTCTTCTACGCCCGCGCCCTCTCGGCCGAGGAGGTCGCGAGGCTCTGCGGGGGCAAGTAGGGCAAGGTCGCCGTCATCGTGCTTCCGAATCGAATCCCGCGTCGCCCCCCACGGGCACGGTTACTCGTCGCGCGGCCAATCGCTTTCCCTGATGCAGCTTGGTGAGGGCCTCTTCCGCCTCCGAGTGCCCGTCGGGAATCGCCGAGCTTGTGCTCGATCCACGCGAACGTGTCCGATGCGGCACGGTCTTTGGGGTTGGCCTTCAGCACCGCGCCGGCGAGGTCATCACGGTCGGCCTTTTGCCTGGCCGAGAGATACAGCCCCAGCCACATCACAAAAAGTTTGGAAATAAGGGGTTGCGGACTCACGCTTCTGAGCATGCCACCGCCGTCTGCATCCGAGCTCTCCCGGAAACCCGAGAGAGCCTTCGCGTTATCGGAGCTGTGCATTCGAGGGTTCTCCCCTGCCCCAGATAGACGCATAACGGCATCGCAATCCCCCGATAGTGGGTCACGCGGAGCAGCGCCTACCGGCAGACCACCCACCCCCTCGTCCGTACCAACGTTCGGGGCCTTTCGGATGCATCGAGCCGAGTCTTCTCGTCCGGGAACGCGCAGAAATCTCATCCGGGATACATCAGAGCTACATACGGAACGAGAGCGGTTTTTCGCTCGCCGGGAAATTACGTTGACCTCAAGCGCACACCAACTTGCGTCGATGCGAAGGGCGCGATGAGGGTCCGCGCCTTGCACGATCGATGCATTGCTTGTCGCCCCTTGGGTCGCCTTTGCTGATGGAGAGTACTGGAGTTACAGGACGCGGACATCGAGCTGAAGGTCACCGTCGATCGGCCACGGACATCCCCGAGGAATGCCGACATGTGGAGGCCTTGCGACACAGGGCGGGGGATCTGCGCGTTCTCAGCAAGGCGAACCGTCCGCGGAATCGCGCGGGCTTCCCGCGAAATTCTCGATAGCCGTCCCGAACAAGGGGGAAACGGGTGTGGATCAGAGTAACGCCGTAGAACCGACCGATGCACAGGCACGACTGAAAGAGCTGGTCGCGGAAATTACGGATGTGGCCGTCTTGCCGGCCGTCTTCAGGCACATCATGGAGGTGGTCAACGACCCGGACGCGAACGCCGCCGACCTGAAGGCCGTTGTCGAGTGCGACCCGGCGCTGACGAGTCGGGTGCTCAAGCGGGTGAACTCGGCCTACTTCGGACTTCGATCGCGCGTCAGCAATCTGCAGATGGCCATCAGCCTGCTCGGCTTCACGGCCATTCGCAACCTGGCCCTCACCGTCTCCGTCAGCGATATGTTCCAGGAGGATCGGGTCGTCGCGAGCTACAGCCGATCAGGGTTGTGGGAGCATATGGTCTGTGTCGCCTTGTGCTCTCGCATGATCGCCCGTCGAACGATGATCGCCGAGTTCGAAGACGCCTATCTCGGCGGCCTGCTACACGACATCGGGATCGTGCTGCTCGACCGGCATGTGCACGATGGCTTTCTCCGCGCAGTGAATCTGGCCGGGCCGGAGCTCGAGCTTCGCTTCTGCGAACGAAAGGCCATCGGGTTCGACCACGCCGATCTCGGCGGGGCCATCGCGGACAAGTGGCGCTTTCCTGAATCGATCGTGGAAACCATACGATGGCATCACGCACCCCATCGGGCCGATCCGGACTCTCGGGCGATGACGTGCGCGGTCGGGTTGGCGGACTTCCTGTGCGGTCAAAAGGGACGGGGACCCATTGCGATCAAGGCCAAACCCCGAATGCACCCCTCGCTCCTGACGGAGCTCAACCTCTCGCGCGATGATCTTCGCGTGCTCTGGGAAGACATCGACGAGGAGATCGAAGCGGCCACGGACCTGCTCAAGCTCTGACGCGATGCGTGACCTCGAGTTCCATCCTGACGACTTCTTCGACGAGCCTATACATGATGCATGGGCGGAAGGGATAGCCCGCCGCTTGGCCGGGGCGCTCCGCCCGCTGGAGGTGCAATGGTTGCGGCTGAGCGACGCGCGAGATCACACGCTGGCCGAATGGGGACAGCAACCCCAGGCCGCCGCCGGCAAACCGATCTGGGAATTCGAGGAAGAACAGGTAACGTTGCAGGCCGAAGTCGGAAACGGCCGGGTCCGCCTCTCCGGCGAATGGAGCGACGGCGAGACCCTCCGCAGGATCGAAACCGTCGCGTCGAGTGCGCTCGGCGCCGTACAAGCGACCTTGAGCGCGATCGCGCCAAGCTTCGCACATGCCCTCGCCGTAACGATCGACCTGCACCGCCAACACGAGGTGCTCGTCAAATCCGAATCGCGCGTCAGGCAGCTTCGCACGGAGCAGGCCGCCCTGAAGACCAAGCAGGATCAACTGATCAAGGAGGTGTTGGCCGAGCACGAGCTGCGGATGGCGCAGGAGCGCGATCTTGCCCAACGCCTGGAGGCGGAGGTCGTCGCCCGAACCGAGCAGCTGGCCCTGGAGAAGGAGCGGGCCGAACGGGCGAGCAAGGTTCGTGACCTGCTCCTCAGCAACATGAGCCACGAGCTTCGCACGCCATTGACGGCCATCTTGGGGTTCGTCGAGATTCTCCTCGACGAGGACACAGACGCCGAGGAGAGTCGAGGGTTCCTCGAGACGATCCAACGAAGCGCCCTACGGCTCCTCGGCCTGGTGGACGACGTTTTGCAGCTCTCGCACTTGGCCTCGGCGGACGCGGTGGAAGGCATCGTGGAATGCGACCCTCGTGAACTCGTCCCCAACGCGCTCGAGGGGTTCCCGGAAACCGCCGCGGACAAAGGACTGGTCTTCTCCATCGAGAACGACGAACCACTGCCGGCGATGATCGCCACCGACCCGAACCGGTTCCGACAGGTGCTCCGCGCCTTGGTCCACAACGCCGTCAAATTCACCACGGAGGGATCCGTTCGCGTGACGCTGGCGTCCGAGGGCTCGCCACCCCAGAGGCGGCTTTCCGTCGCCGTAGCCGACACGGGACCCGGTATCGCCCCCCAACAGCTCGAAACGGTTTTCGAACCGTTCCAGCAAGCAGACATCTCCACGACGCGGAAGTTCGGCGGGGTGGGTTTGGGCCTGTCCGTCGCCCGGCGCACCGCCGAGCTGCTTGGTGGGGAGATCACCGTCGAAAGCACGCTGGGGAAGGGATCAGCGTTTCGGCTCCTCCTGCCCCTGCAGCCACCGCAAACCGAGTCCCCCACGAAGAGGCCCTCGCCGGACCAAGAGCCCCTTGTCGGCGCTGTCCATGCAAACCCTCGTTGAGATCCTGTCCGCCGGCTGCCCCCTGCGGCGCGCTACGCCGTTCGCAATAATGTCTGAATGGTCGAGCAGTCCTGGCTTTGTAGCCCAGCCGCCCTCGGCTGGGACCTTTCAACGGTTCACGGCCAGGCTTGTCACGGCGAAGCGCAGCGAAGCCTGGAGGCGGCGGTGCCACACTGTTCGCTCTTTGTTGCATGCCGCTTAGCCAAACACCTCGTCTTGCACGCGTTGCCACGTCTCCATCGCCGCATCGTACTCGTCGTCCCGAATCTCGGGCCAGAAGATCATGCCGCTACGGTCGTCGTACGGACGCAGCGCGCGGCGGAAGTAGTCCGCCAGCGATTCCCCCTGCCCCCGCGGTAGCGAGCCCAGATGGACCAGGCCGAGCCGTTTCAGGCGCCGCATCTCCTCGAGCCAGTCCCCCGCCGTCGTCCAGTTCAGGCCCCGCAGCCCGTCGACCTCGCCGTAGACGTCGTGCAGGTGCAGGCCTTCGGCCCGTCGGTAGCCCGGCATCCCGCCGCAGTAGTGATACCATCCGCCGCCAAAGGCCCCGAACGCCTCGGCCACGTAAGGCTTGACCATCTCCCGGTACAGATCGGTGCTCACGAGGATGTCGCTGTCGCCGCACATCCGAACCCCGCCGCTGTCGCTCCAGTAGTCGACGGCTAGGCCCCCATGCAGCGGCTCGCCGTTGATCGCCTTG